>JANMEX010000444.1:0-10439 GCA_031377485.1 Phyllobacteriaceae bacterium | reverse complement strand
GTCCTTTCCAAGGGCGCGGCCGGTTCCTGGCAGATGGAAAGCCGCCACAAGACCATGAATGTCGGCAAGTTCGACTTTGGCTTCGCTGTGGACTGGATGCGAAAAGACCTTGGCATTTGCCTGGCCGAAGCCAGCCGCAACGGCGCGACGCTGCCCGTCACGGCGCTGGTTGACCAATTTTACGGCGAGGTGCAGAAACTCGGTGGCAAGCGCTGGGACACGTCGAGCCTGTTGGCGCGGCTGGAGAAGTAGGCTTGGAAAGCCTGACGAAAGAGGCAACCGTTCAGCAAGTCTTGGACTGGCTCGAAGCCCGCCGGTCTGAAACCAATATCGCCGGCATGGCTCGCTTCGGCATCAAGACGGACAAGGCGTTTGGCGTTTCCAACGCGGAACTTCGCCCCCTCGCCCGCCAGATCGGTCGCAACCATGAACGGGCGATGGCGCTTTGGCAAACCGGTTGGCGCGAGGCGCGGCTGTTGGCGTCCTTCACCGAGGAAAAGAGTAAAGTCACCGCGCAACAGGCTCGCGAATGGGCCGATGATTTCGACTCGTGGGAAATTGTTGATGGCTTTTCAGATCTGTTTGTTGATGCCGGATTGGGCGGCCTGCTGATCCCCGAATTCGCCGCCGATGAACGAGAGTTCGTACGCCGAACCGCTTTCGCAATGATCGCCTGGACGTCGGTTCACCTCAAGAAAAAGCCGGACGCCGAAATCATCGCGCTGTTGCCGCTGATCGAAAGGTACGCGGCCGATCCGCGCAATTTTGTCCGTAAAGCGGTGAACTGGGCACTGCGCTCAATCGGCAAACGCAACATGAATTGCCATGCTCCTGCCCTGACGATCGCAGAAAGACTGGCAGCTAGCGATGACAAAACAGAGAAATGGATCGGCAAAGACGCTGTGCGGGAACTGACTGATCGTAAAACGTTGGATATGATCAAGGCCAGAAAGACCCTTTAGCTGGAGCTGCCGCTATCCTTGTCCAAAATCATGTAATCCAGCGGCAACTGCGTCGTATATTTGATTTGCTCCATCGCAAAGGCCGACGACACATCGCGGATTTCAATACGGGCAATCATCCGTTTGTAGAAAGCATCGTAGGCGGCGATGTCCGGCACGACGACCTTGAGCAGATAATCCACATCACCGGACATGCGATAAAATTCAACGACTTCAGGAAATTCCTGCACCAATTCGGAGAAGCGCTTCAGCCATTCCACATTGTGCGAACCGGTGCGGATAGAAACAAACACTGTAACCTTGGTATTGATCTTTTCCGGATCAAGAACCGCAACACGGCGCATGACAACGCCGTCTTCTTCGAGCTTTTGAATACGCCTCCAGCACGGCGTGGTGGACAGGCCAACCTTCTTGGCGATGTCCGCTACGGCAAGCGTGGCGTCTTCTTGAAGCAGACGAAGTATTTTGCGGTCAAGACGATCCATTACGGTCTCCGGAGAAATATTTTCTCCATTTTAGCCAACTTTAGACAAGACACAATATGTTTTGTTTGAAATTTATCGATATCAGGAAACTGATTTCATGCCAATCGTGAGGCAACCTCCTGCCGCAGCACTGGCAAAAGCTCGGTTTCAAACCATGGATTGCGCTTCAGCCAGCCGGAATTGCGCCATGAGGGATGCGGCAGGGCAAAGACCTTTGGGGTAATTGCAAGGTGCGAACGCCACTCAAATACCGCTTGGGTGACGCTTGAATAACGCTCAGGTTTCAAATGCCAAGCCTGCGCATAACCGCCAATGGCCAAGACCAAATCCACCTGCGGCATCAGCGCCAAGAGCCGCGCGCGCCAAAAATTAGCGCACTCTTTGCGCGGAGGCAGATCGCCGCCATGGGTATCAAGACCGGGAAAGCAAAAGCCCATGGGTGCAATGGCAAACAGGTCCGGATTATAAAACTGATCGGCTGTCACGCCGAGCCAATTGCGAAGCCGGTCACCGGACGGATCAGTGAACGGCACGCCGGACGCATGAACCCGGACGCCAGGCGCCTGCCCCGCGATAAGGACGCGCGCGGTTTGCGAAGGAACGACAACCGGACGCGGCTCGTGCGGCAGCGGCTTTCCCGCCGGATGTTCGACACAGATGCGGCAAACCTTTATCTGACTGACCAAATCATCAAGCGCGGCACCATCATTCATGCCAGAGCGGATGGCCTTGCCGACAGGGCCACTTTCCAGCGCAGGACATTGGTGAAACTTTCCGGAATGAGGATCTTGGCAGGCTTCATGAAATCCATGCCGACCAGACCGGTAATGTCGGCGATCGAAAAACTGTCACCGGCGGCAAATTCCCGCGAGGCAAGTTCCTTGTCCATGATTTCCAAAAACGCCAAAGCCTTCGGCTTGTTGGCCTCGCCCCATTCGGCGATTTGCGGCTCTTCCCAGCCGCGCATCGCAGGATGAATATGCCGGAAGGCGGCGGCGACGGCGGTGAGGAAATTGAGCTCCATCCGCCGGTTCCACATCTCGACTTGCGCAATGCCAAGCGCTCCCTTGCCAAACAGCGCAGGTTCAGGATGAAGTTCTTCGAAATACCGGCAGATCGCGACGGATTCGGTCAGGATTGTGCCGTCATCCAACTCCAGTATCGGCAGCCGCTGCAGGGGATTGCGTTTGGCCAACTCTTCCGCCTTGTGTCCCATCGCGCCCATATCGACAGGGATCAGCGGCACTTCAATGCCTTTTTCAGCCAGAAATATGCGCACGCGCCGCGGATTGGGGGCTTTGCCGCCATCATAGAGCTTCATCTAGGTCTCCTCTTGACGGCTATTCAATCCCAAACATCTGGCGAAGGAAAGTCATCAATTTGTACCAGAAGTCATGCGGCGCATCATTGGCGCCAGCGTAGCGGTCGTGTGTCTTGCGCCACTGCGACGGACGTTCAAATTCGCCCTGCCAAACGCCTTTTCCCGACTTTCTGGCGGAAGCCTCTTCAGCCAAAAAGCCACCATAGGAAACCGCCCAGCCGGACAAAACCATCTGCCGGTTTATCTCAAGCTTGCCAGAGGTGCACATTCCCAACAAACGCCCGTACTTGTCGTTTTGCCAACCGGAACATTCAACCAACCCGCCTTTGGCCAACGCTGCCAACTGCCGCTTTGCCTCCCGCCCGCAAGGAAATGGCCCGCCTTTAGCGGTGCAGGTCTGGCTGAATTCCGGCGCATCAATACCCTCAAGCCGAATCTTTTGCCCCGCGAGCACGATGGTATCGCCGTCGAGGATTACGGCACTGCCCCGATGCTGAACCTGTTCGATCTGACCGTAGCGGACAATGGCAAACACCAAAAGCGCGAAGAACCCAAGCGTCATGACCCAGTCAAGCACTCCGCCGCCGTTGCGCTGTTTCGAATATCGGGAATAGCTCCGGTAGGCCAAAAAAATCACCTTTAAAATCAACAGCAACGCGCCAAAAGGAACCGTTCATTAATCATGCGGCGTTAGATTTTCTTCACCATAGAAATTTGGGAAAGACGAGCAAGAAATCCAACATGAAGCCGGTGCGTTCGGGTATTGCCGACAAAAACATCGTTGATCGCACAAAGCGCACCCGAAACCCGGATGTCTCGCGGACGATAAGGCGCACCCGCGACCGGCTGAACGTTGGCGTTCCGGCAGACTTTACCGCGGAACTTTTGCGACTTCATGCGCACACAATGGTAGCCCTGACACCGGCCATCCCGCTGATCTTTCTGATTATCAGTGCCGTTGCCATGCTGTCCGGCTTTGGTTCGCAGACGATTATTTGGGCAGCCGTGTCTTCGTCCTTCTACGGCTTTCTCGGCTTTATCGCACGCAAACTGGAAAACACCCCGGCAGCCGATGTCGATGTGGGCCGCTGGTCGGCAAAGCTGCTGGCAACACATGTGGGAGCGGGCCTATGCTGGGCATGGTTCGCCGCATTCAATTGCGATGCCTGTGGCCAGACAGAATCGAGTGTGCTGCAAGCGGTGGTGCTGCTTCTGGCGATGGCATCAACAGCAATCGTTACAGCCACATTGCGGCGCGCATTACTACTATCCTTCAGCCTGCCGGTGGCAACATACACGGCGTTTACTGCAAACCTTCGCGACCCATCGCAGGTCGCGATGGTGGTGACGTTGGTTGCCGGCGTCGTGTTCTTTTCCTATGTCGGCAACTTCCTCAACCTTTCCGCACGTCAAACCCTTGAGCACCAATCGGAAAAAGACGCGCTGATCGCCGAACTCGAAACCGCCAAAAGCATGTCGGACGAAGCGCGCTCACGCGCCGAAGAGGCAAACCTTGCCAAGTCCCGCTTCCTCGCGTCGATGAGCCATGAGTTGCGCACGCCGCTCAATGCCATTCTCGGCTTTTCAGAAGTGATGGCGCATGAAGTGTTGGGTCCGATGGAGAACAAGACGTACAAGGAATATGCGCAGGACATCAATGACTCAGGCCAGCATCTGCTCAATCTGATCAATGAAATTCTCGATCTCTCTCGCGTCGAAGCAGGGCGTCACACGCTGTCAGAAGAGATTATCCGTCTGTCGGACATCGCCGAAGACGCCGCGCATCTGGTGGCTCTGAAGGCACGTGCGAAAGAGATCAAGGTGATTTCGAACTTCGAAGCGTCGCTGCCGCCTCTATGGGCGGATGAGCGCTCGGTGCGCCAGATCATGCTTAATCTCTTGTCAAATGCCGTAAAATTTACGCCGAATGGCGGCGAGATCAAAATTCAGATTGGCTGGACCAACGGCGGCGGCCAATATATTTCCGTCAAAGACAACGGTCCGGGCATTGCCGAAGATGAAATTCCGGTCGTGCTGTCAGCATTTGGCCAAGGCTCGATCGCCATCAAAAATGCTGAACAAGGCACAGGCCTTGGTCTGCCGATAGTTCAAGCGCTGATGAAAATGCACGGCGGCAAATTTGACCTGCGCTCAAAGCTGCGCGAAGGCACGGAAGCCCTCGCTTTCTTCCCGCGCGACCGCGTCTTGAAAGCACGTCAGAAGATGGAAGAAGCTGGAACGCTGCCATCGGATACTGTCAAGAAATTCGGGTAACAAGATTATTTGTCGCTGACACCCGCCTCGCCGAATGTAGCCATGCCAGAGTGGCAGAGAGCCGCCGCTTTTACGATGCCTGCTGCAAGCGCAGCGCCAGTGCCTTCGCCGAGGCGCATTCCAAGATCAAGAAGTGCGGTCTTGCCCATTTTTTCCAAAGCGAGGCGATGCGCCTTTTCGGCAGACACATGGCCGAACATGCAGTGGTCAAGCGCGACAGGGTTTGCAGCCTGAAGCACCGCAGCAGCCGATGTGGCGACAAAACCATCGACAATCACCGGCACTTTTTGCATCCGCGCAGCCAAAATGGCACCGGCCATCGCAGCAATCTCGCGCCCGCCGAGGCGGCGCAATAGTTCAAGCGGGTCCTTCAAATGCGCCCCATGCAAGGCAACGGCCTGACGGATGGCGTCAACCTTGCGCTTCTGGCCCTCAGAGTCCGCGCCGGTGCCCGCACCAACCCAGTCTTCGGCGTTCCCGCCATAAAGACCATGGAAAATTGCGGCAGCAATGGTGGTGTTGCCAATACCCATTTCACCGATGCACAACAAATCCGTGCCGCCCGCTATGGCCTCCATGCCGAACGCCATGGTCGCAGCGCAGCCCTTCTCGTCCAGCGCCGCCTCTTCGGTGATGTCGCCTGTCGGATGATCAAGCGCCAGGTCGAATACTTTCAGGCCAAGATCATTGGCAATGCAGATCTGGTTGATCGCAGCGCCGCCAGCGGCAAAGTTTGCCACCATCTGTACTGTGACCTCCGGCGGATACGGAGAAACTCCCTTGGCGGTAACGCCATGATTTCCGGCAAACACCGCAACCAAAGGCCGCGTGACAGCTGGCTTGTGCTTACCCGTCCAGGCAGCGAGCCACTCGGCAATGCTTTCCAACTTGCCGAGCGCACCCGGCGGCTTGGTCAAAAACGGATCGCGGCGGCGCACAGCGGCAACCGCCTCTTCATCGGGACCGGGAAGATTTGCGAGGAGCGCACGAAAGTCATCGAACGGAAGGCCGCTGGTCATTGTTATGAGAATCCATTTTCGTGGAATTGTGTGATTGCTTTCCCTATAAGCGGTCCAACCGCCAAGGCAAACCCCGCTGAACGACGCAACAAGGCGCAATCGCGAAGGACTTAAGTTTGGATTTGAACATCGAGACACTGCCGCGCGATGTCATGCGGGCACTTGGCTTTTTGACCCGTATTCCTGTCCCGTCAAAATGGTTCGACGGTGATGATGGAAAACTGTCGCAAACTTGCCGCGCGTTTCCACTCGCCGGGGCGATATCGACACTTCTGTCGCTGGCCGTGCTCGCTGCCGGCACGGTGCTTGATCTGCCGGTGTTGCTTACGGCTGCCTTTGCCGTCACAGCGTTGGTGATCGTTTGCGGTGCTCTGCACGAGGACGGCCTTGCCGATGTTTCCGATGGCTTTTACGGCGGCAGCACACCCGAACGACGTCTGGAGATCATGAAGGATTCGCGCATTGGCGCTTATGGCGCAATCGCGCTGGTGTTTGCCATGCTGTTGCGGACAATTGCACTCGCGGCCTTATTGCAGCACGGTATGTTCAACGCCGCTGCAGGGCTGGTCGCCGCCGTGGTTGCAGGCAAAATGGCACTGATTTGGCATTGGACAGAGTTGCCGTCCGCTCGCACCGGCGGCACAGCCGACAAAGTGGGAGCACCAAACGAAGATGCAGGCGTCTTTGCCCTGATTTCGGGCGCCGCAATTGTATTTGCGCTAGCTCTGATCTTTCGCGGCTTCACGCCGACAGTCATCGCATCCGCTTTTGCGGCGCTTGCCGCCATTGGCTTCCGGACACTTTGCCATACGAAAATATCCGGCCACACTGGCGACACGTTGGGAGCCGCAGCGCTATTTGCCGAAATCGCTTTCCTCTCCGGCCTTGCCAGCGGCCTGTGACATCCCCAGATTGACGCCATGACCATAGAATCGCCCTGCATCCTCGTTTGCTCCATTGATATGAAGACCGGCTATTGTTTCGGCTGCGGCCGCACGCGCGATGAGATTGGCGACTGGCTGACAATGACATCCTCCGAACGGCGCTCCGTAATGGAAACTTTGCCCGCGCGCCTTGAAACCGTGGAACGCAAGCCACGGCGCGAAACCCGCCGTCAGCGCATGGCGAGGGGCGAGGCATGAGCCGCCTGTTCATCATACTGATTGGTGCGATCCTCGCGACATTTGCACTGGTTTATTTCAACCGCGACAGCGGCATGACGCTTGGCATGAACAATGATGAATTCGTCCAGGTCATGTCGCTCGTTTTGCTGTTGGCGGCAGTTGGCGTGCGCGCAATCGGCGGCGGAAACTTAGGCGAGACGGCCAAAAACCTGTCGATCTGGACAATCATCGCTCTGGTGTTTGTCGCAGGCTATCAATACCGTTTTGAGCTTCAGGATGTCGCGAGCCGTGTCACGTTAGGCTTGGTTCCTTCGCGCCCTCAGCCATCAATCAATGCGGCTGGCAACAGGGTGCTGGTGATTGAAAAATCTGCTTCCGGGCATTTCGAAGTCGATAGCGCAGTCAACGCCGCCGATGTCAAGTTCATGATCGATACAGGCGCGTCGAGCATCGTGCTGACCTTGCAGGACGCACAGAAGGCAGGCGTGGACGCAAGTGCACTGTCCTATTCGGTACCCGTATCGACGGCCAACGGCATGTCGATGGCAGCGCCGGTGCGATTGGACGAGATTGTGATTGGCGACATCATCCGCCACAACCTTCCTGCCCTGGTGGCGCCAGAGGGCAAACTGGACCAGAGCCTGCTCGGCATGGATTATATCAACACGCTGTCGGGATTTTCGGTGGCGAAAGACCAGCTAAGCTTGCAGGACTAAAGCGTTTCCAACAAAGTGGAAACCGGTTTTGCGTCAAGAAACGCGCAAAACTACAGAAGACTCCAGAAGAAACGCGCGGACACTGTCAGCAGATAAAGCCCAAGCAGCATTTCCAACCGCCGCTTCTCCATCGCATGGGCGACTTTGACGCCATAAGGTGTGACAAGAACCGAAAGGGGCGTGATCAACGCAATGGTCAGCCAGTTCACATAGCCGGTCGAAAATGGCGGCAGTCCGGCTTTTCCCCACCCGGCCCAGATGTAGCCGAAAAAGCCGGGTACGGCGATCAGCACACCAACACCTGCAGAGGTTGCCACCGCCTGATGAATCGGGCGGCCGAAACTTGTCATGAATGTATTGTTCAACACTCCCCCGCCGATGCCCATCAATGTGGACAGGAAACCAATGCAGGTGCCGATCACGGCCTTCAACGGATTGGGTGGCAGGTCGTTGCCCAGACGCCATGAATCTTTGCCAAACAGAAGTTTCACCGCAATCAGCACACAGACGATCGAAAACACGATGCGCAGGCCGAAACTGGAAATATAAGTCACAGCGACAGAGGCCAAAAGCGCACCGAGCGGCACGGCAATCAGCCAACTGCGCAGCAGTTTTTCATCAACCACGCCATGCTTCTTGTGTGCCATCGACGAGCGAACTGCGGTGACAACCACAAGCGCCAACGACGAGCCGACAGACAGGTGCATGCGCACATCGTCCGGCACACCAATTGCGCCGTAAACCTGAAAGAACGCGGGCACCAGCACTGTGCCACCGCCTATGCCAAACATGCCTGCCAGAAACCCGGAAGCAGCTCCCGCCACAACAAGGAGGAGCGCAAATTCAACCAGCTGCCAAAAATCAAAGCCCGCCATCACGCCTCGCAAAGAATGGTATGAATTCGAATATGACTAGACATATAATCAAACTCTCCCACCCTCGCTGTCACACAAGCGTCATGACACAATGATCTTGTGACTTTGCGGCAAACACCCGTCCCGCTTGCCGCACTTCGCATTCCAGCTTCCCCCACCGCTCGAATGGCGAAACTTCTGGCCGGTTAGACACCGGCCTTTTCTTTGGCAAAAGTCAAACTCCATTCCATCTGAATTTTTCATTTGCTGATGCGGGAAGGGAAATCCCCGTATTGTACAACACTTTAACGTAAGGGAATGTCGGGCTGTTCACGCCCTTTCCAAGCATACGTGAGCACCTGAAATGCGCCTCCGACCGCCGTCACCCAAGGCGCATTTGCTGCATATCGGTCGTCCCCCGCCCGAATGCGGTGTTTGGCCGGTCCTTGTGACCGGCCATCCTCTTTTTACTCTGCCGCGACAGCAATGTGTTCCACTGCCTCAAAGGCGCGCAGCAGCACTTCCGGTCCGGCGCCCGGGCGGCTGGCGTCATCAGACAATATCTGACGGAAGCGCCGCGCGCCGGGCTGGCCATGAAACAGACCAACCATGTGCCGCGTGACATGCGCGAGCCTACCACCGGATGAGATATGCCGCTCACAATAATCGGCCATCGCTGTCATGACGTCTTCGATCCGCATATCCGCGACCATCGAGCCGTAATAGAGGCGATCAACTTTCAAAAGTTGCAGCGGATCATGATACGCAGCGCGGCCGAGCATCACACCATCGACATGGGCGCAATGCTCAAGCCCGGCATCAACGCTGGAAATCCCGCCGTTGATCCCAATAAATCTGTCCGGATAGCGCTGCTTGAGCCGATACACCCGGTCATAATTCAACGGTGGGACATCGCGGTTTTCCTTGGGGCTCAGCCCCTCAAGCCAGGCCTTGCGCGCATGAACCCACAAAGCATCGCACCGTGCCTCAAATACCACATCCGCGAGCGCATCCAGCGCCTGTTCTTCATTTTGCTCGTCAACGCCAATCCGGCATTTGACAGTCACCGGCACATTGACAACGGCCTTCATGGCCGCGACACAATCAGCGACCAATTCCGGCGTTCGCATCAAACATGCGCCGAAGATGCCTGATTGCACCCGGTCTGACGGACAACCGACATTCAAGTTTATCTCGTCGTAACCAAACCCCGCGCCAATCACCGCTGCCTTCGCGAGCTTTTCAGGGTCCGAGCCGCCCAGTTGCAACGCAACGGGATGCTCAATGATGTCAAACCCCAGCAACCGATCTTTGGGACCATGGATCACAGCATCGGCAACAACCATTTCAGTGTACAAAAGGGCATGCCGCGTCAGCTGACGGTGAAAATACCGACAATGTCTATCCGTCCAGTCCATCATGGGTGCGATGGCGAACCGGTTTACGTGGTAGCCAACTGATTTCGTTACGTTTTCTTTCACGGCTTGAGTGCTCATTCTGTGTCGTTCTTGCCTGTTTTTGACCGTTATCTGAGCGCCAGTGCTACAGATGTAGCAACTAGAGGGAGCATGTAGCAATGGGAACTATCACACCACGGAAGCGGAGAGACGGCACGACCGGCTATACCGCGCAGATCAGGATAAAGCGAGACGGTGTTCAACACACCGAGGCTAAGACGTTCGAT
>JANMEX010000162.1:0-7263 GCA_031377485.1 Phyllobacteriaceae bacterium | reverse complement strand
ACGCCGGATGCCGACGACCTTCTGATGATCGCCCGCAAGGTTGAAGCCCTTTCCGCCTATATCAACACCGAAGAAGGCCAAAACCTCGTCGCTGGCACCAAGCGCGCCGTGAACATTCTCAATGCTGAGGAAAAGAAAGGCGCAGTGGTCGAGCATGTGATCGACACGCGCCTGTTCAGGGAACCGGTCGAAACTGGGTTGTTTGAAGCGATGAACGCGGCGACCAATGAGGCGGGGAACCTGATCGCCAAGGAAGACTTCGCCGGTGCGATGATGGCGCTGAGCAGGCTGCGCGGGCCGGTGGATGCGTTCCTTGATGGGGTCTTGGTCAATGATCCGGATGCAGCCGTGAAGGCCAACCGGCTGGCGCTGCTGGGCGAAATAAGAAAGGCGACCTTGCGGGTCGCCGATTTCTCGAAGATTTCCGGCTGATCGCAGCTTAACGCTCGATTGGCTGGCCGTTCTGCGGCATCTGCTGCTGGCCATCGGCAACCGGCTGTTCGACAACCGGTGCAGGCTCGGCCTTTGGATGCTGAACGACCGGCTCGGGCTGCTGGGCCGGCTGTTGCGTGGCAGTTGCAGGCGCGGCAGGCGGCGTGACGGCAGCGGTTGTTGCTGGCGGCGCCGGCGGTGTGTCCATGCTTGGCCGCATGATTACCGGCATGTTGGTCGGCATGCCAAACGCGTCAACCAAGGCTGCATTGCTGTCAGAGTTGGCGGAGGCGAGTTCATCTTGCGCATCACAAGCATGGTCGGCGCAAGGATCGGGATCACCAAGGCGAATAATTGACGAGCGGGAATTTGATGGCTGATCACCAAGCATGATGATCGAACTTGCCGATGCACTGCCTGCAAACAAGCTGCCGAGCAAAAGCGCCGCGCCCAATGCTGTGACTGACTTCATGAGAGTATCCCCGTTCCTGGCCCAATCCCGCACGCCTTGAACCGGCATGCTTTCTTGAGGCACCATAACGCAGAGGCGTTTCAGTCCGTTTGAAGTGTTTGTGACAATTTTAATGAAAATGCTCCGCGCTTGCGGACAGAGTTTGGGCGTTGTACGCACGGGCAAACGGGATGATGAAGTGGCCGAAATTTTGAACTGTACGCCGGAAAACCTCGAGAGAGCAGCAGCCTTGCTGCGCTCCGGCGCGCTTGTGGCCATGCCAACCGAGACGGTTTACGGGCTGGCGGCCGATGCTTCGAACGGGCGCGCAGTGGCGGCGATTTATGAAGCAAAGGGTCGCCCGTCGTTCAATCCGCTGATCGCCCATGTGGCCGACATGGCGATGGCGCAAGAAATAGCAGCGTTTGACCCGCTGTCGCGCAAGCTGGCCGAACACTTTTGGCCCGGACCTTTGACATTGGTATTGCCGCTGAACGTGGGCGCTCCAATTAGCAGTCTCGCGACAGCAGGATTGAAAACAATTGGCCTTCGTTGCCCCAAAGGCCCTGCAGGGGAATTGATCCGGCTGCTAGGCCGCCCGCTCGCCGCGCCGAGCGCCAATTCATCCGGGCGCATTTCTGCCACGTCGGCTGAAGCGGTGCAGGTTGATATTGGGGACTGGATACCGCTTATCCTTGATGGCGGGGCTTCGCCGGTGGGTGTGGAATCCACGATTGTGAAGATCGAGAACGGCAAGGTGCGCCTGTTGCGCCCCGGCGGGGTTTCGGCGGAGGCGATTGAAGCGGTGACCGGGCAAGCCGTGGAGCGCGCAGATCAGCGCGCCGCAATTGAGGCGCCGGGGATGCTGGCGTCACATTATGCACCCGATGCGAAAGTGCGGCTGGATGCGGTTCGCATCATGCCCGGCGAAGCGCTGTTGGCTTTCGGCGGACGGCGCGGCTGCGGCCATGAAAATGCACGGACCATTTTGAACCTGTCGCCGACCGGTGATCTGGCCGAGGCGGCGGCAAACCTTTTTGCATATCTAAGTGCGCTCGACAAAAGCGGCGCTGCAACGATTGCAGTTGAGCCCATACCGGGGCGCGGACTGGGCGAAGCCATCAACGACCGCCTGATGCGCGCCGCAGCGCCAAGGGTTTCACAATGACAAAAAGCGCGCCACTTTCTCCGGAACTCATCCAACGCTTTTCAGCGATCGTCGGCGCGGACCATGCACTGACCTCACCAACCGACATCGCGCCGCACCTCACCGAAAACAGGGATCTTTATCACGGCCTGTCCAGCCTCGTACTTCGGCCAAAGACTGTCGATGAAGTTTCAGAAATCATGGCGCTGGCGAGTAAAACCGTAACGCCTGTTGTGCCGCAAGGTGGCAACACCGGTTTGGTTGGCGGGCAAACGCCGGACCGGTCTGGCGCGGCGATCATCCTCTCGCTAAGCCGCATGCACCACATCCGTGATGTTGATCCGGTCGGAAACACGATTGTTGTAGAGGCCGGTGTGGTGCTGCAGTCGATTCAACAAACGGCCGACAAGATTGAACGGCTATTTCCGCTGTCGCTCGGGTCTGAAGGCTCGTGCCAGATTGGCGGAAACCTCTCGTCCAACGCAGGCGGCACGGCGGTGCTCGCCTATGGCAACACGCGCGAGCTTTGCCTTGGACTTGAAGTGGTGCTTCCGACCGGCGAGGTGATGCACGGGCTGAAGCGCCTCAGGAAAGACAACACCGGCTATGATCTGCGCGACCTGTTCATCGGCGCAGAAGGCACGCTGGGCGTGATCACCGCCGCCGTGATGAAGCTTTTTCCAAAGCCGCGCGGTCGTTCGGTGGCGTTTATCGGCACGCGATCAACTGAAAATGCACTCGCCCTGCTCGGCCGTGCCAAGGCAGCAGGGACGCTGACCGGGTTTGAGTTGATCGCCCGGATAGGCATGGAGTTTGCCACGCGGCATATAGAAGGTGCGCGTGACCCGCTGGAGGCGCCGCACAAATGGTATGTGCTGGCGGAGTTTTCTTCCGGGCGCTCGGACGAAGATGCCAATGCTGCAATGGAGCATTTTCTGACCGACGCTCTGGCGTCGGGCGAGGCAGATGATGCGGTTATCGCCGCGAGCGGGGTGCAAGCCGATGGCTTTTGGCATTTGCGCGAAAATCTATCCTGGGCCCAAAAGCCCGAAGGAGGATCAATCAAACACGATATATCCGTGCCGGTTGCTTCAATCCCGGCATTTATCGAAAAGGCCAACAAGGCCGTAGAAAGCCTCATCCCCGGTGTCCGCTTCTGCACGTTCGGGCACATGGGCGACGGCAATCTTCATTACAATATCTCCCAACCGGTCGGGGCAGACAAGGCGCTGTTTCTTGAACGCTGGCACGAGGTCAACGCACTGGTGCATGACATCGTTGGTAACTTTGACGGCTCGATTTCTGCCGAACATGGCATCGGTCAGCTGAAAAGAAACGAGCTGGCGCGCTTCAAAGATCCGGTTGCGCTTGACCTGATGCGCCGCATCAAGCGGGAATTTGATCCGGCGGGCATCATGAACCCGGGAAAAATCCTGTAGTTTCAAGGGGCGGTTTATCGGATGTTCACCTGTCTTTACAGGGTATGACCAGCCGCGCGCTCCGGTCGCATTCCGCTAACCAATTCAGCAAACAGGACAAATTTAACCGAACTCCTTAAGCGGACGGGAAAGGCATTCGCGTAACTTCCCAATCAACGAGATCGAAAAGATCCGTGAGAGTAACAGGCTCTCAAGAGTTGCAGGAAGGCGAACACATGAACCATGCGCTAAAGCCCGTCTGGGCAGGCACGCACATGCGGCTGGATCCGTTCCGGCTGCCGCAAATTGTCAGCTACGCAAGCCGCGATGATGACAGCGATGTGGCCATGACAATTGATCAGCGCGGCGTGGTGATCAAGCGCAAGCTGCCGAGGAGCGGGCTCCCATTCACCATTGCCCTGCCATCACGCGCATTCAAGGGCGTCGCTGCCCGTGCACTGGATGACGGCGCTGGCGAAGTGACGGTAACGCTCGAACTTTTGCATCATGATCCGATGCTGTCGGTACCGCTTCTGGTGGCTGACAATCTCGAAGACGTTGCAGCCGACTGGCGGGCATGGTCGGAAAAGCTCGGACTTCAGATGCTGATGGTCGAGGCTGATGGCGTTGCCCGTCCTCTGGAAGACACAATCGGCAAGGTCAAGGTTGATCCAACCCAAACCAGACGCCGCCGACTGGGTTACGCCATCAAGCGCCCACGCTTCCTGATGCGCCGCAAATCGGGCGATCTGGGCGTTCGCATGGTGATACGCGGTGACGAAATCATCGCCCGCGATTGAATGAATACAAACTAGGATGGCGGCCGCGCTGCTTGCGGCCACCATTTTTTCCTGCAGCGATTGGATTGAGACATCCATTTCGGCAGTTCACTGCTTCCCCATCACTGTCAGGGGCTTCGCCCGCGCCAACTCTTCCCCGCTTTCGGCAGGGGCAAGAAAGAAAGACACTACGGCTTTGTCCAAGCCCCGTTTTTCTTCGACGATTTCACGCAAGCCTCGACAAAAGCGACACCCGCGACGCCGTCTTCAACGGTTGGATAGACCACATCCTTCGGTATCTTGCCGCCTTTTTTGCGCACTGCGCGGATGGCTTTGGCGGCTTCGGAATAGATGTTGGCGAAGCCTTCGAGATAGCCTTCCGGATGGCCGGACGGGATGCGGGTGACACGCGCCGCCGCCGGACCGGAGCCGTGGCCGCCACGGGTGATCAATTGTTTGGGCTGGCCAAATGGCGTGTACCAAAGATAGTTCGGATCAGCCTGCACCCATTCAAGCCCGCCCTTCGTGCCATAGACCCGCACTTTGAGGCCATTCTCATAGCCCGGCGCAACCTGACTGCACCAAATCATGCCCTTTGCACCGCCCTTGTAGCGCAGCATGATGTGGGCATTATCATCCAGCACACGTCCATCGACGAACGAGTCAAGATCGGCGGAGAGCGAATCGAGCTCCAGACCGGATACGAAGCAGCCAAGATTATAGGCATGGGTACCGATGTCGCCCGTTGCACCACCGGCACCGGATTTCGTCGGGTCGGTGCGCCATGCAGCCTGCTTTTGGCCGGTCTGCTCGATTGGTTCGGTCAGCCAGTCTTGCGGATATTCGGCGTGCACGAGGCGAAGGGTTCCAAGCAGGCCTTTTTGCACCATCTCGCGCGCCTGACGGACCATCGGATAGCCGGTATAATTGTGTGTGAGCACAAAAAGCTTGCCTGACTTGGCGGCAATAGCGGCGAGCTTCTTGGCGTCTGGCAACGTTGATGTCAGTGGCTTGTCGCAGATGACATGGATGCCAGCTTCCAGGAAAGCCTTCGCTGCCGGGAAGTGGACATGGTTCGGCGTGACGATCGCGACAGCTTCGATACCATCGGGGCGCGCAGCTTCCGCCTTGGCCATCTCGGCAAATGAAGCATAGGAACGCGAAGCGTCGATGCCGATATCCGCAGCCGATGCCGCAGCGCGCGCGGCATCGGAAGAGAGTGCACCGGCGACGAGTTCATACTCGCCGTCAATGCGGGCGGCGATGCGGTGGACGGCACCAATGAAAGCACCCTGCCCGCCGCCGACCATGCCCAAGCGAATTTTGGAGGTGCTTGTGACCTTTGAACCTTCAATTGCCATGATTTACAGCCCCAGCATTTGCTTGATTTGCTTCGTATCGCGTGCGCCACCAGCAAAATCATCGAAGGCTTTTTCAGTGACCCGGATGATGTGGTTCGAGATAAATGGCGCGCCTTCGGCAGCGCCATCTTCAGGATGCTTCAGGCAGCATTCCCACTCGAGCACTGCCCATGAATCATAACCGTATTGAGCAAGCTTGGAGAAGATGCCGGAGAAATCCACCTGGCCATCGCCAAGCGAACGGAAGCGTCCTGCACGGTTAATCCATGACTGGAAGCCGGAATAAACACCTTGGCGCCCATCAGGATTGAACTCGGCGTCCTTGGCGTGGAACGCTTTGATCCGCTCATGGTAGATGTCAATGAAGGCGAGATAGTCCAGTTGCATAAGCAAAAAGTGCGACGGATCATAATTGATGTTGCAACGCTTGTGTCCTTTGAGCGCATCAAGGAACATCTCGAATGTCGCGCCATCGAAGACGTCTTCGCCGGGATGGATTTCGTAGGCGACATCAACACCGACATCATCAAACGCGTTGAGAATGGGCTTCCAACGCTTGGCCAGTTCCTTGAAGGATTCTTCGATCAAACCTTCCGGTCGTTGCGGCCAGGGATAGACATATGGCCATGCAAGTGCGCCGGTGAATGACACCATGCAATCAAGACCCAGATTGCGCGAGGCCTTGGCGGCAAACATCAGTTGCTCTGTCGCCCACGCCTGCCGCGCCTTCGGTTTGCCGTGGACAGATGCAGGCGCGAACGCGTCGAAGGCCATGTCATATGCCGGGTTTACAGCAATCAACTGGCCTTGCAGATGCGTCGACAACTCAGTGATTTCAACGCCAGCATCCTTGCAGATGCCTTTGACTTCATCGCAATAGGTCTTGGATTCCGCCGCCTTTTTGAGGTCAAACAAGCGGCCATCCCAAGTCGGGATCTGCACACCTTTATAGCCAAGACTGGCGGCCCATTTGGTGATGGCGGGCAGTGAATTGAACGGCTTGGCGTCGCCTGCAAACTGGGCAAGAAAAATTCCGGGGCCTTTAATGGTTGATGGCATGTGATCCCTCCCGATCATTCTGAATTGGTGATCGAGGTACATGACGTTGCGCGACCTGTAACGATACACCAGTTCGGAAATTCTAGACGGATGAATGCGGTGAATGCAATGGACTGCGCTGGTGGTTATTGAGAATGTTTTGTGATTTACGGGACCAAAATCAGTTGATCAGGCGCGCATTGCCGTTGCCCATCGGCCCGACGCCTGCTGGCACCGGCACCTTGGTGGCCGCATAGTCTGCATTGATGACAAGATCGGCGGCCGCGCCAATATCGATCTTACGCGCTACGATAACAGTGTATGCCGATTCTTCGCCGACTTTATTGGCCGCGTGCACTTTGAAAATGCCATTCGGCAAATAGATTGTGCCAAGGAGTGTGCCGGCTTTCTGCGACGAAATCTCATAGGTCAGTGTGTTTTTCATCTCAGGATCCTGATAAAACAGAATCCCCGCATATTTGCCTGTCTCAGGCGCGGAAAAACCTATCCGCGTGGTCGGATCGAACGTAAAGCGACTGCCTTCGCCGGTGAAAATGAACGTTACCCCTTTGCCAGCGGAGATGCCGCCAAAGTTTGATTTCAGTTCGCCGTCCTTGATGAGAATGCCGGCCTTGCG
>JANMEX010000399.1:0-2147 GCA_031377485.1 Phyllobacteriaceae bacterium | reverse complement strand
TGGTCTCCGGATCGCGCAGCGCTTCATGCGCCTCGCCGGCGGCTGTCAGATCGCCGTCGCCGTTCTTGAAGTAGTTGGCAAAGGTGGTGAAGTTGGCGTCGTCATAGGTCGGGGCCTTGAGCTCCGGCATTTCCTTCAATGATTTTGTGATGTCGGTCAGGAAGTTGCGCGACATGTATGCGTAGATGATGTCCTGCTCGATATAGACCATGTCATAGATGCCGGTGCCGGCTTCCATGTCCTTGATGGCCTTGTCATACATTTGGTCCCAGGATGTGGTTTCAATGTCGACCTTGATGCCGGTCTTTTCTTCAAACTGCTTGGCCAAAACATCCTTGATGTAAAGCGATGGCGGGCTGCTTTCGGTTACGCCGTGCAGCACAACACCCTTGTACTTGGCTCCGGCGTCCGACCAGAAATCGGCGTAAGCCGGCATGGCGGCTGTGGAAAGTGCGACGGCCAGAAAGGCTGCGCGGGCTTTTAATGAAAGTAACATGAACACTCCTCCTTGTTGACGTTCCTACTCATGACCTGTCCGCCACTCATTCAGCCGGACAAGCATCTTCCCTCCCCGGAACCGCAGGTCACTGCAGGTACCAGGTCGAAATTCTCAATTTTGATCATGACGCTGACCGGACTCCTCTTTCCTGTCAGCTGATCCTACGTTAGGTGCACAAACCGGCGTCTGCTACGCGCTGTCTGCACCTCACCTATACTTTTCCGCCTGAAATTTGGCGGGAAACAGGCGCACTTGGTGAACCTCCCCGCTGATCAGACCCGATGCGATGGGCAATTTTCCGGTAGTCCGACGGCGAGCGTCCACATATTTTCAAAAACTGCCGATTGAAGTTTGCGATGTTGTTGAAGCCGACATCAAAACAGATTTCCGTCACCGGCCGATGCGTCTGGGTCAACAGAGTGCAGGCGATATAGATTCGGGTCAGGACGAGATAACTTGCAAACGTATGCCCTGTCTGCCGCTTGAACAGCCTCGAAAAGGTCTGGGGCGTCATCCCGGCTTTTTTGGCCACTGCTGCCAGATCAAGATCTTCTGCATGGGCCTCGTTCATGAAGCGCATGGCCTTGTCGATCGATTGCGGCAATTCAGCTTTCAACGCAGGAGCCAGCCTTGACAGGCGCCGCCGCTCAGCTGGATTGCGAGACAAAACGTCCATCAGCCGCAGGAAAAGTATGACGCGATCTGCGCCATGCGCCGTGCCAATCTCGGTCAACATCTTCCGGCCGGCAAAAGCGGTCGCGCCGAAAAACTCAACACCGAACGCGGCGTCATCATAAAGCGCTCTGACCGCCGCAAGTTCCGGGCAAAAGTCGCCGACTTTGGCGGCAAAATCCGGCGTGAATTGAATCAGCATGTCGCGATTGCGCACGACTTCCCCCGGCGGGATGTTGCTGACCCAATTGTGCGGAACGTTCGGTCCCGTCAGGATCAGGCTGCCCGGCTCGAAATCGCCCAGATAGTCGCCAACCATCATCGTTCCTGATGTGCTGCGCGTCAGATGCAGTTCGTATTCGGGATGGTAATTCCACTTGGCCAAATAGAAGGGATAGTCATGCATGTACCAGCGGAAGCTTTCTTCCGGCGGGCAAACGATGACTTCGTAGTCCGGCACGATACGCAAATGCGCCTTCATCCACTTCGCCTCCACTTACGCAACAAACCTGACGCAACAAGCCTGCTCTGATCCAATTCTCTGGCGAACCTGATTGCCGCAATCGCGCATTCCTCAATAAATGCAATGCAGCGGCGAGACAGGTTTGTATTTGTTGTTTATAACACCAAATTATTCGATCAAGCAAATGTGTCAACCCTGTTTTTTCCAAATCGATTGAGCAGATGCAGCAATTCTCGCTTCATATTCTATTGCATTGCACAATAATTACAAAAATATGAAATTTATCGGTGCGGCACTTGACAGAAATGCAGAATAATTATTCGTTGCCTAGAACAACAAATAGGAGAAAATCATGCGGCGCTTGGGCATCCACTCTTTTGTATGGACTGGTGGCCAGACCCAGGATGGTTTGGAGATGGCCCTTCGCAAGAGCGCTGAGCACGGTTACCGGACGATCGAATTTGCCTATCTTCGCCCCGAAAAGTTCAACTTGGACCAATTGGGCAGCCTCGC
>JANMEX010000333.1:0-8242 GCA_031377485.1 Phyllobacteriaceae bacterium | reverse complement strand
GATCTTGTTGTCCTTGAGGACCACGCGCTTGTAAATTCCTGCCGACGCATCGCGCAGTACGATTTCCTGCCGGTCCTCACCTTCGGCAAAATCGCCAAGAGAGAAGAGATTGATGCCTGTCACCTTTAGCTTGGTCGGTGTGTCCACAGGCTTGAAGACAGCTTCGGTATCGCCGGTCAACCGGGCAGCGAGCACGCGGGCCATATCGTAAAGCGGGGCGACCAGACCATAAACTTGGCCGCCGACTTCAGCGCATTCGCCGAGCGAATAAATATCGGGATCGCTGGTCTGCATGAAGTCAGTTACCACAATGCCGCGATTGACTTCGATGCCTGCCTCTTTTGCCATCGCGCTGTTCGGGCGAATACCGACAGCCATGACGACGAGAGTGGCAGGGATGATCGTGCCATCAGCAAGTTCGATGCCTTCGACGCGCTTGTCGCCGACGATCTGTTTGGTGTTCGCCTTCGTCATGACCTTGATGCCCCGGTCTTCCAAAGCGCGTTGCAACAGGTAACCCGCGGAGGTGTCCAGCTGTCGCTCCATCAAAGTTGGCATGACATGGATAACGGTAACATCCATGCCCTGTTCGCGAAGACCCGCAGCTGCTTCAAGCCCGAGCAAACCTCCGCCGATAACGATGGCTTTCGCACGGGCCTGCGCAGCAAGCATCATGGCCTGAACATCGTCGAGATCGCGATAGGAGAGGACGCCCGGAAGGTTTGCGCCCGGCACAGGAATGATGAACGGGTTGGAACCGGTAGCTATGACGAGTTTGTCATACGTCTCGGTCACGCCTTGGTCCGAGGTTACAGTCTTTGCCTCTCGATCAATCGCAACAATCTTATGGCCCTTGTAGAGGGTGATGTTGTTCTGGATGTACCAGCCATCGCCATGGATGATGATTTCCTCGAACGTCTTTTCGCCAGACAAAACCGGTGAGAGCATGATGCGGTCATAGTTGACACGCGGCTCGGCATTGAAAATGGTGATTGAATAGGCATCCGGAGCGGCTTCTAGCAAATGTTCAAGCATGCGCCCGGGGGCCATGCCGTTGCCAATGATGACGAGTTTTTGAGTCATGGGTTCTACTCCGCAGCTTCCACGAAGCGGTGACGCTCGTAGAGGAATTTGAGAACAGCCTCGCGGCACTTGAGATAGATCGGGTCGCTCGCCAGATCGAGGCGATTGCGCGGGCGATTGAGCGGCACGGTCAGCACTTCACCGATGGTTGCCGCAGGTCCGTTGGTCATCATCACGATGCGATCCGATAGAAGCACGGCCTCATCAACATCATGCGTGATCATGATCATTGTGTTGCCGAGGCGCGCGTGGATTTCCATGACGGCATCCTGCAGATGCGCACGGGTCAATGCGTCCAAAGCCCCGAACGGCTCATCAAGCAGCAACACTTTCGGCTCCATAGAGAGTGCGCGCGCGATGCCGACGCGCTGCTTCATGCCGCCTGATATTTCGCCCGGACGCTTGTCCTTTGCATGCGCCATCTGGACCAAGTCGAGATTGCGCATCACCCAGTCATGACGCTCGGCTTTGGTTTTTGTGGAGGAAAATACTTTTGCAACCGCCAGATTGACGTTCTCATAAACCGTCAGCCAAGGCAAAAGGCTATGGTTCTGGAACACCACCGCACGCTCCGGACCAGGCTGGTTGACTTCGGTATTGTCGAGAAGAACAGCGCCGGACGTCACCGGGATCAGACCGGCGATCAGATTCAAGAGCGTGGATTTGCCACAGCCGGAGTGTCCGATCATCGTGACATATTCGCCCTCGCTGATCTGCAGAACGATATCACGAAGGACATGACTCTTCACGCCGCCGCGCTCAAAAGTCTTGTCGACATGGTCAAGCTTCAGATGCGATTTCAAGGTGGTACTTTTTGAGGAGATCATGAGTTTGTCCTTACGCGCCGCGGGTCACAATGCGGCCGACTGCCGAGACGAGCTTGTCGAGCAGGAAACCGGTAACGCCGATGTAAATGAGGGCAACAATGATGTCGGAGAGGCGCGACGAGTTCCATGCGTCCCAAATGAAGAAGCCAATACCAACACCGCCGGTTAGCATTTCCGCTGCGACGATCGCGAGCCATGAGAGGCCGATGCCGATCCGCAGGCCGGTAAAGATGTATGGTGCAGCGGAAGGCACCATGATCTTGAAGAAGAACTCAAGCGGATTAAGACGCAACACCTTCGCGACGTTCCGGTAGTCTTGCGGAATATTGCGCACGCCAACCGCCGTGTTGATGATGACCGGCCAGACAGAAGTGATGAAGATCACGAAGATGGCAGATGGATTGGAATCGCGGAATGCAGCCAGCGACAGCGGCAGCCATGCCAGCGGAGGCACAGTGCGCAGGATCTGGAAAACCGGGTCGAGCCCGCGCATTGCCCAATCGGACTGCCCGATGACCGCACCAACCAATACGCCGATGATGGCTGCAATGCCAAAGCCGATTGCGACGCGCTGCAATGATACCAGAACGCGCCAGCCAAGGCCGATATCCTGATCGCCGCTGTTGAAGAACGGATAGGCGATAAGGTCATAGGCTTCAGTGAACACCTGGGTTGGAGGCGGTAGAGACGAGCCGGGATGCATGCACGAGACCTGCCAAATTGCCAGAAGAACCAGTATAACCATGACTGGTGGCAAAACATTGCGGGCCAACATGCCGGGGATCTTGCGAGCCCAGGCAAACTTTGGTGCAGCGCGGGTCAGAACATGAATGGTTCCGGCCGTAGCGGGGGCAGCCCCGGCAATCTTATCAGCTTTCAATTGAGCAAGGCCCATGGACGGTTTCTCCGAAAGGTCAAAGAAGCGGGTCGGCAACGAGCACCGACCCGCTGTGCGTCAGGACGACGCTTTGATTGCAAGGCTGGAAAGATAGGCTGACGGATCAGCCGGATCGAAAGTCTTTCCATCGAAGAAGGTTTCAATGCCGCGTGATGAAGAGGCCGGGATATCGGCGGCAGCAACGCCAAGATCAGCAGCCGCAGCGCGCCAGATATCCTCACGGTTAACCTGATCGACCACAGCCTTGATGTCCGTATCCGGCGCGAATTTGCCCCAGCGGATGTTCTCGGCCATGAACCAGGTGTCATGGCTCTTGAAGGGATAGGACACGCCGCCTGCCCAGAATTTCATCTTCAGGTCCGGTGCTGAAATCGCGCGACCGTTGCCGTAATTGATGTCTCCCTTCAGGCGGCCGATGATGTCGGCGACGGGAACGTTCATCCAATTGCGCTTGCCGATGATGGAGGCCATTTCATCCTTGTTGGCCATGTCATCACACCATGCTTGAGCTTCCATGACGGCCATCAAGAGGGCTTTGGCGGCATTCGGGTTTTTCTCGACCCAGTCAGCGCGCATGCCGAGCGCTTTTTCCGGATGGCCCTTCCAGAGTTCGCCCGTTGTTGCGGCGGTGAAACCGATGCCCTGATTGACCAACTGCTCATTCCACGGCTCGCCGACGCAGAACACATCCATGTTGCCGACCTTCATGTTGGCAACCATTTGTGGAGGCGGAACAACGATGGTCGAGACGTCCTTGTCCGGATTGATGCCACCGGCAGCCAACCAATAGCGCATCCACAAATCATGGGTGCCGCCCGGGAATGTCACAGCAGCTTTCACTTCCTTGCCGGCAGCCTTCTTGGCTTCAAACGCGGCCTTCAGCTTGGAAGAATCGAGTGTGACGCCGGTATCCTTGTATTCCTGCGCAACGGAAATGCCCTGGCAGTCATAGTTGAGGCGGGCAAGGATGGTCATCGGTACCGGAACATTGTTCTGCGTGACCTTGCCGGTATGGATCAAGTAAGGCATCGGAGACAGCATATGTGCGCCGTCAATACCGTTGGCTTCGCCGCCAAGCACGATGTTGTCGCGCAGCGCTCCCCATGAGGCCTGCTTCAAAACTTCGACACCGGGCATTCCATGCTTTTCAAACAGGCCTTTTTCTTTAGCGATGATCAGCGGTGCGGAATCGGTAAGCGCGATGAAGCCGAGTTTGACTGCGGTAACTTCAGGGGCGGCAGCGGCAGCCCAAGCGCCGCCCGGCAACAATACACGTCCTGCAAGCAGGATCGCCGAGGTGGTCGCAACATTCTTCAATAGGCTGCGGCGGGAAAGTAGAAGGGAGTTGCCGCCAATTGTCTTGCTCATGTTCCGTCTCCGGTTTTGCGGTGTCTCCCGAGGGATCACCGCGCTTGAAAACAAAAAGGCTGCCAAGCAGGCTGCGCCATCCGTACATCCGGGATGGAGTTCACCTGTTTGGCAGCCTTGCCTTTGCGCGCCCGTCTTTGGACGCAAATAAGTCTGGGAGGACTTGGTTATAACTATGCAGAAACCGTGCCAGTTTGAATGAATTCTTAAATATTGTTAAAAATCAAAAGCTTAGATATTAATCCCCGTTTGATAATATTTCTGGATTGGCGTTTCTCTGGTCACTTGGAAGATGCAAGTGCACATTTATTTTGCAGTGCACAAAATCTGGACATGCCGATTGTCACCCCTGGCGGGTTTGACTGAGGATGTAGGCATCAAGTCTATCCGGATCGAATATTTGTCCGTCAAAGAACCCATCGGGGCCTAATATCATTGTGCCTTGGACAGCACCGACAGCTGTCGGTTTTGTAAGTGCGCCTTCAACTTTCGAATTCGCGCCCGGCAGTGCGCCGCCGATCGGGCGCAGTGCGCGTCGGTATAGATCGGGACGGTAAGCGTTTGTCGCAATCTTGGCGTTCTGTGGTGAATGGGTCGCTTGTCCCCACCGGACCATCTGCGAATAAAACCAGAGCGCATGGCTTTGCCATGGAAATGTCGCCGCCCGGTCATGTGTAATAAAGAAATCGGGCATAGTCATTGTTCCGCTACCGGTTTCCAACTGTCCTGAAAGGCCGCGAAGAATGATCTGCGGGTCAACGTTGATCCAATCAGGCTGGGACAGGATTTCCGCCAATTCTGGATGATTGGATTTCTCCGCGCACCACACTGAAGCCTTGTGCAGCGCGCGCAAAAGCGCATCGAGTGTTTGGGGATTGGCTTCCGCCCATTCGGCCTGAACGCCGAGCACTTTCTCCGGGCTCGATTTCCAAATCGCCGCCTTGATTGTCGCAAGATGACCTGTTGCCTTGTCGACACCAAAGCTGTTCCAGGGCTCACCAGCGCAATATCCGTCAATACGACCTGTCTTCATCGCATCGGCCATCATGGATGGGGGAACAACGACGATTTCGATGTCGTTGGTGGGATCGATGCCGCAGGCTGCCAACCAATACCGCAGCTCATAGCTGTGACCCGAGAAAGGGTGGACCACAGCCAACTGAAGTTTTTCATCAGACCGACGCTGCCGGATTACACGTTGCAGTGCGGCACCGTTGGTTACCGGGTCAAGATCAGGTTTGCCGCCAAGATCTGCCATTGATTTCCAAAGCGCTGCGCTGACGGTGACTGCATTGCCCCCCAGACCGAGCGCCATCGGTGCGATCATCGGCAAGGGCAGGGGTGTTAGGCCCAGATTTGATGCAATAGGCATCGGAGCCAACATATGCGCGGCTTCAAACTGGCCAACCGCAATTCGATCTCGTATATTGGCCCATGATGTTTCGCGCACCAACGTGAGGTCAAGATCTTCGTGCGCGGCAAATCCCTTAACTTTGGAGGCGACAAGAAGCGCACTGTCGGTCAGGGGCAAAAATCCGGCTGTAATTGAGTATTTTTTCATGGCACCGCTCACTCCAAAAGTCCGGCGGCAAGCACAAGGCTTTGAGCCAGTTCACTCATTTTGCGGTTCTGGTTCATTGCATTCTTGCGCAACAGCGCATGGGCCTCGTCTTCAGTGATGCCCTTTGACCTCATCAGGATCGCCTTGGCCTTGTCGATGACCTTGCGTCCTTCCAATTCACTGCGCACATTTTCAAGCTCGCGCACCATGCGTGAATAGGCGTTGAAGCGGCTGATCGCCATGTCCAGAATTGGGCGGATCCGCTCTTGACGTAGGCCATCCACCACATAGGCCGACACGCCAGCATCGATTGCGGCCTCCATGGAAGCCCGGTCAGACCGATCTACAAACATGGCGATCGGGCGGTTGACCGCGCGCGAAAGCTGGAAAAGGCTTTCGAGCATGTCGCGGTTGGGGTTTTCCAGATCGATGACAATAACATCCGGTGCAATGACCGCGATCCGTCGTGCAAGACCGGTAACATCGTGAATTACGGTTACATTCGAATGCCCGGCTTCTCGCACACCCGCCTCAATGATGGCGGCGCGTGCTATATTCTCATCAACGACGAGGACACTGAGCGGCTGGGATTCCATGCCTTCTTTTTGCGCATGCTAACAAATTGTGCAATGCGAAAAATCAGACCAGATACCGAGTTCTGGGATTCAAATTGTCAATTTTCTGAAATGATGATGTGACGAACTTTGCGGGAACATCCCGCAAAGCCATTTGCAAAAATCTTGTTTTCAAAATCAGTCTGGTCTTCAAGCCTTGTCGACGACTTTTTTGACAGCGTCTTTAACTTTGCCAACTGCTTGCTGGGCCTCGCCCTTGCGCTCTTGCACAATGCCCTCAGCTTCCAGATTCGGATTGCCGACGACTTTGCCAGCTGCCTGTTTGACATTGCCCGCAGCTTCGTTTGCGAGACCTTTGATCTTGTCCGTTGTGCTCGACATCTCATTCATCCTTTGCGTTGGTTTCGCCCGGTCAATGTATCTCGATTGAAGCGAATTAACCGGGACTGGCTTCAAAACGGCCCGCAAACTCGTTGGTTCCAATTATCGTGAAAAATGTTTTGGCCCACCTCGCCTGGGTCTCAAATGTCGATTGAATTTTGGTTGGTGCGCAAATGATTGGTGCGCATGGAACTTTTGAAATGCCGCCGCGTTTTCAACCCAGCGGCCCGATGGTCGATCAAAAATGTCTAAAACCTGAAACGGAGACTCACCCAATGAAAGCAGTTCTTTTTTGGCTTCTCGGCCTCCCACTTCCAATTGTTCTGGTTCTGTATTTCCTCGGCTATCTTTGAAACGTCCTTGCCCCTTCCTGACCCTTAAACCCGCCGGCAAAGCGGGTTTTTCTTTTCTGCAAGATTGGAACCAATGAGCTGGGTTGGCGTTTTGGTTTGAAATCACAAATACGAAATGGAGATAAATCATGTCGACAGTTCAGACAAAAGCAAAACGCGTGATCAAGGAAACCGTTGCCGACGCAGACCTTGAAAACCGGTTTGAGCAGGCAAAGTCCGAGTTCTATAAAATCGCCGCCAGCCTATCTGACATGGGCTCGGCAAAAGCCCGCGAATATACGGAAATGGCAACAAACGTCGCGTCGAACATCAAGGACGACGTTAATGCCGTGTCTGGAGATGCACTGGATAACTTTATGCATCAGCTGTCTTCGCTTGAGCGCGATGTAACAAACAGGATCCGCGAAAAGCCGCTTCACGCGCTTGCCATTGCCGGCGGTATTGGCTTTCTTTTCGCACTTTTGTCGCGTCGTTAATAGCGATGGGTAGTCTTTCGCCACTGTTATTGGGTTTGTTGACCACGGATATCAAATCCGCAGCGACACGAGCCAAACGTTTGACCATTTTTTACAGTCTGGCGGCTTTGTTCGGCATATCAGCGTTTCTGGCACTTCTCTTTGCGGCAGGCTTGTTTCTTGCTCGTCACATGTCTCCAGAAGCAGCGGCTTTGGCCATTGCCTGCATCATGCTTGCATTTGCCGTGATCGTCTTGGCGGTGGCATCAATCTGGGCAGCTCGCGAACGCAAGAACAGAGCCAGGCGCTCGATTGCCCCAACACTTGCGGTGACCGCCGCCGTCACCTTACTCCCGGCGATCCTGTCGAACAAAATGGCGTTTGGGGTCATCTCGGCAGCGATAGCCGGTTACGCTTATGCGAACCGGAAGCCTCGTATGAGCACCACGCAGCCCTCACAAGAATAGTCCTTTTCAAAGCAGGAAACAAAAATGAAAACTGCAGAAAAATCACAAGATAATATCAACGAAGCTTTACAGGCACGTGCTCATCCGACGAAAATTGACACGGGTTTGACTGATGCCTACCGCAAGCAGATGGCAAAGGCTTTGACCGCATGTGCGATCCGACTTACCACGGCAATTCGCTCAATGGAAATCAGCTCACCGGAGCCTTGCCGAATGCGCCCGTCTCCGGTCGCTGGTTTCAGTCCCAGTTCGTGCAGTTGGTGCAGAATGCCTA
>JANMEX010000146.1:0-1723 GCA_031377485.1 Phyllobacteriaceae bacterium | reverse complement strand
CTAATCGAAACGTTTTTGGCCGGTAAACGTTCCGATACCGGCTAGGCACGCAGTGAATTTAAAGTCCGTTCGTCCGTGAAAAGTGATGTCAGGAGACAGATTGTCGAACTGCGGCTCAAGCAATCCCTGTCAGCTATTTCGAGTGATTGCTCGACGCTTTTCTACTCGCGGCGAAGCACTGACACGATATTCGGGGTAGATAACTGGCGGCATTTCTGCATCCGGGTTCTACGTGATACCGAGCCGTCATCCTGGGTTTCGGCCAGGACGCGCGTGGGTTTAGGGGGATCCCAAAACCGCCAAATTCATTCCCGTCGCATGATAGATCGTGTCTCGTCTCACAACAGTTCATTGGCCGGACATCCTGCATAGCAATGGCCTGAAGGAGTTAGAAAAAGCCGCTCAGCACGCGTTACAACGTGGCGCTAAGCGGCCAAGGAATTTAATTCCGGGTATTGTCAGATGGCTTGGTGTCCATCGCTTCAGAATTAGGATCAAATCTTGTCCAACCCGCTTTACGGTAATCGCTGCCAAGTTGTTCGGGATCAAACGGAATATTGTGATCAAGCGTAGCGTGGACCAGATCTATCTCGTCGTCGTCTGCCCTTACAGAGAGCAAAGTGCCCCCGCGTCGTAGAGCTTCCGAGTAAACATGGGCTTCATCATCATCTAGCCCGGAGCTAACAAGCGATCCAACGATACCTCCTGTCGCGCCGCCAGCCATAGCGCCAACTGCCGTGCTCGCCAGCCATCCGGCAGCAACAACAGGGCCGACACCCGGAATTGCCATCAGACCAAGGCCTGTAAGCAAACCGGCTGTGCCTCCGAGCGCCGCTCCGATACCTATGCCGGTTCCTGCTTCTGAAACGGCACCGTAGTCAGCTTGATGTTTGCCGTTTTTGTCGTTTGTTACAATGCTGATTTCCGACGAGGCAATGCCAGCTGCCTCAAGTGCTGTCACAGCGCGCTCAGCCTGGTCGTAAGTTGCGAAAACTTTTGTAATCGTTTGCATTTTAATGCCTTTCATTGAATTCAAAACAATTGAAATTATTGAGCAACCACGTTGCCTTTGAAATCAACGGCCACATTTACGGATTTGTCAGCTTTCATTGCTTTACCGCGCCAGATACCTTTGTCGTCCTTGACGAGGCCAGTTGGTGTCGTCATTCCGGCTGCAATGATACGGTCGCTTGCTTGGCCTTCAGTAAAGCTGTTTGCGCCTTCCAAAGGAGCACCCTCGTCTACTGCGGATGTTGCAAAGACGTCGGCCATGCAATTTTCCTTGAACATCGCCTCATTCATCTTTGTGTCGGCAGCCATCGGCTTTTCAGCAAGTCGCATCCAAGCTGAGTACCGCTCACCTTCCGTTCCATCGAGCATGGCGTCGCCGTTGACGTCGGCCTGCTTCCACATTGTTGTGCATTCCGTGTCCGTCATGGCAAATGCGGGATCTGTCACAAAGAGGCACGCAACCGCTGCCAGAATATATTTTTTCATGGTAATTCCTTAAGTTTAACCGATGTGGTGAATGTTCAAATCACGTATCTTTAGTACAACGTGACCATCATGTTTAGGTTCCGCGCTACCAATGCGTAAAACTGAAGCAAGATGCATTTTCTCCCTCAAACGCGCGTCGTCGTTTGCAGTGTCAGCGACGGAGGCGGATTCAATGCCCATCTCTGCCGCCTTGGCCGCAAGCTGGCGGACCAGTTGGTGCTGCTCC
>JANMEX010000263.1:0-2352 GCA_031377485.1 Phyllobacteriaceae bacterium | reverse complement strand
AACCGAAACCAATCTATGATACGAAAAACGGCGGGGGAATTCCCCGCCGTTTTTTGTTACTTCTTCTTCGGCAAAGTCGGGACCGATGCCCTTGGCTTGCGACCCGCCGGTTCGACCGGCTCAGGCTGTTTGGGCTGAGACTTGGCTGCTACAGGCTTTTTCGCCACAGCCTTGACCTTGCGCGGCTTCTCAACCGCCTCCGGTTCTTCCTTCGGCTTGACCTTCACTTCGTCGGCGACGGTCACAAGCTTGAGCTTGGACACGCCAGCCGCATCCTTTTCGACCGTCACGTGCACCGTGCCGCCATGCTTCAGCTTGCCGAACAACAGTTCATCCGCCAACGGCTTCTTGATATGCTCCTGAATGACACGGCTGAGTGGCCGTGCGCCCATGCGCTCATCATAGCCTTTCTCTGCCAGCCATTCGATGGCTTCCTGCGACAGCGCAAAGGTCACGCCGCGTTCGGAAAGCTGGGCCTCAAGTTGCATGACAAACTTCTGCACGACCTGATGGATGACCGGTACTGGAAGAGCGCCGAACGGAATGACTGCATCCAGACGGTTGCGGAATTCCGGGGTGAACAGCCGGTTGATCGCTTCGGCATCATCACCTTCGCGTTTCGTCGAGCCAAAGCCGATGGCGGCCTTGGCCGCTTCCGAAGCGCCCGCGTTGGTGGTCATGATCAAGATGACATTGCGGAAATCAATCGCCTTGCCGGTGTGATCTGTCAGTTTGCCGTGATCCATGACCTGCAGCAGAATGTTGAACAGGTCGGGATGCGCCTTTTCGATTTCGTCCAGCAGAAGCACGCAATGCGGATGCTGATCGACGCCGTCGGTCAAAACGCCGCCCTGATCAAATCCAACATAGCCCGGAGGCGCGCCGATCAGGCGCGATACGGTGTGGCGCTCCATATATTCCGACATGTCGAAGCGCAGCAGCTCGACACCGAGCGAGGCGGCCAATTGCTTGGCAACTTCCGTCTTGCCGACACCGGTCGGGCCGGAGAACAGGTAGGAGCCAATCGGCTTCTCCGGTTCGCGCAGCCCTGCCCGAGCCAGCTTGATGGCCGATGATAGCGCTTCGATGGCCAGATCCTGACCATAAACGACCCGCTTCAATTCGGCTTCCAGATTGGCCAGAACAGTCTCGTCGTCCTTCGACACGGTCTTGGCCGGAATGCGGGCCATCGTAGCGATGGTGACTTCGATTTCTTCGATACCGATCGACTTCTTGCGCTTTTCCAAAGGAACCAGCATCTGGCTTGCGCCGGTTTCGTCTATCACGTCGATAGCCTTATCCGGCAGCTTGCGGTCGTTGATGTAACGCGCAGACAATTCCACCGCCGCCTTGATGGCGTCGTCGGTATATTTCACTTTGTGGAAATCCTCGAAGTAGGGCTTCAGCCCCTTCATGATTTCGATGGCGTCCGGAATGGTCGGCTCATTCACGTCGATCTTTTGGAAGCGCCGCACCAGCGCGCGGTCTTTTTCGAAGAACTGACGGAATTCCTTGTAAGTGGTCGAGCCGATGCAACGGATGAGGCCGGATGACAGCGCTGGTTTCAACAGGTTCGACGCATCCATTGCGCCGCCAGAGGTCGCGCCTGCACCGATCACCGTGTGAATTTCATCGATGAAGAGCACGGCGCCTGGATAATCTTCAAGTTCCTTGATCACCTGCTTCAGACGCTCTTCAAAGTCGCCGCGATAACGAGTACCTGCCAAGAGTGTGCCCATGTCGAGCGAAAAGATCGTGGCATCCAGCAGCACTTCCGGCACATCGCCTTCGACGATGCGCTTGGCCAAGCCTTCCGCTATCGCGGTCTTGCCCACGCCCGGATCGCCCACGTACAGCGGATTGTTTTTTGACCGGCGGCAAAGAATTTGAATTGTCCGGTCAATCTCGGCGTTGCGGCCGATCAGTGGATCAATCCGGCCAGACTTCGCTTTGACGTTCAGATTGACGCAATACGCAGAGAGCGCGCTCTGATCTTTCTTTGCCGTGCCTTCGGTGCTGCCATTTTCAGAATGACCATGGCTTTCCGGACCATCTTCGTCCGCGCCACGCGGCGGGCGGCTTTCGGAGGCGCCGGGGCGCTTGGCGATGCCGTGAGATATATAATTGACCGCATCGTAACGCGTCATCTGCTGTTCCTGCAGGAAGTATGCGGCATGGCTCTCGCGCTCCGCGAAAATCGCGACGAGCACGTTCGCGCCTGACACTTCGTCGCGGCCGGACGACTGCACATGGATGACCGCGCGCTGGATGTCGCGCTGGAAGCCGGCGGTCGGCTTGGAATCCTCGTCGTAGCCGGTGACGAGATTGTCGAGTTCGGTGTCGATGTAGGTG
>JANMEX010000221.1:0-6130 GCA_031377485.1 Phyllobacteriaceae bacterium | reverse complement strand
GATGAAAAGGCGGGTGCTATTGCAAACCGAGCGTCACATCAGCGGCAGAGGCCGGTGCGGCAGCGTCGAGGATTTGCGTGCAGACCGGGGGCAAGTCCAACAACGCCACCGGTGCATTGGGCAACGAAGCGGCCATGGCTGCCTCGATTTCGTCGAAGGGCGCCATGACTTTGCTGAAAGGCGGCTTGCCGATCCGCTTCGCCGGCAAACTGGCAGGCGGCATTGGCGTCGGGTCGGGCACGGGCGATGAGGATGTCGAGGTTGCCCGCGCCGCACTCATTTCGGTTGAAGCGGATCGTGTCTGATCGCCTATTTTTTGAATTTGATCACAATCGTGCGGAACCCTGTGCCGGAATCGTAGGAATAGTTGCTGATATAATGCGACGACGCGCGTCGCCCGATCACGTAGGTGACAACACCCTCGAACTGGCCTGTGCGCTTGATGTCCTTGATCGCCGTTTTCGGCAGCGCGAAATTTTGGGCAATCGAGCAGGTCCAGAACACGCTGTCGAAACGCACTTCCGTGTATTTTGAACCGGCGATCACGATTGTATTGCCGCTGGGATCTTCGGTAAAGGGTGGCATGACAGCAGTGACCGTATAGGCAGGCACTGTCGGCGGCTTGTGGAATTTGAACACCACATATTCAAACGCACCGATGGAGGTGTTTTTCACCCGCACGATTGAGCCCGAAGGGCCACACGCTGCCGCGTGGACGGTGGCGGGAATGGCGATGAAAATTGCGGTGAGCAAGGCAGGTAATTTTATCATGGCCGAGTCCTTTCGAATAAATCCGATGGTTCAGCGCCCTGCATAAAATGTAGCACGCCTGCACCGGCGTGAAAATAAAAAGCTCAGGAAAATGAGATCTGGACTTTCATCGACTTCGAACGGTCATTCGCTGCCTCAAATGCTGCGACCGCATCAGCCATCGGGTAAATGCCGGTCAACAACGGCTTCAAATCCACGCGTTTTTTGTTGATGAGATCAACGGCAAGCGCAAACTCCTCATGGAACCGGAACGAGCCGCGGATTTCCAATTCTTTGGAAACAATCAGGTTTTGCGGAATGGAAATATCGCCGCCAAGCCCGAGCTGCATAAGGATGCCGCGTGGCTTCAAGACGTCGATGCCGGCGCGAAGGCCGCGTTCATTGCCGGAAGCTTCGAACATCACGTCAAACGTGCCTTTGTTGGCACTGTAGGCGGCAAGGTCTTCCGGATGCTCTGCAACATTGATGACGCGGTCTGCTCCGGCTTTGAGCGCCATTTGCAAAACACCGTCCATCACATCGGTCGCCACAATTTCCTGTGCCCCATGCGCCCGCGCGGCAATGATACACAGCGTGCCGATGGGACCGCATCCGGTGACCAAAACACGCTTGCCCAAAAGTGATCCCGCACGGTTTGCGGCATGCAGCGTCACCGCAAACGGTTCTGCAAATGCCGCCTCGTTGATCAACACATCGTCGGCCACCTTGTGGCATTGCCAATGATTGGCGACGAGCGTTTGAGAAAACGCGCCTTGAATATGTGGCATACGCATCGCCGAGCCGTAAAAGCGCATGTCGAGGCACTGGTTCTGCTGGCCCTTGAGGCAGTAGATGCATTGATTGCACGGTTTTGATGGCGATATGGCCACACGGTCGCCAATGGCAAAGCCGGAAACGCCAGCACCCAGCGCCTTGATCGTGCCTGCAATTTCATGGCCTAGAACCATCGGCTCTTTCAGCCGAATCGCGCCGAACCCGCCGTGATTGTAGTAATGCAAGTCAGAGCCGCAGATGCCGCCAGCTTCAATCGCAATCTCGACTTCGCCCGGACCGGCGACAGCGGGCTCACGCTCTTCAATGCGCAAATCCTTGGGTCCATGAATGACAACAGCTTTCATCGGATTTCTCCCTCATTCCACAGGAGTCAAAAGCGGCTTGCCTGCAAAGTGTGCGGCGAGATTGTCGCGCACCAATTGTCCCATCGCCTTGCGCGTCTCCACGGTGCCGGAAGCATGGTGCGGCTGCAGAACTGCGTTTTCGAGCGTGAAGAAAGCCGAATTGATGTTCGGTTCGTTCCAGAATACATCCAGCCCCGCGCCCTTGATAGTCTTGTCCTGAAGGGCCTTGATCAGCGCCGGCTCATCCACTGTTGTACCGCGTGAAACATTGACCACAATACCGTCCGGTCCGAGCGCTTCAAGCACGTCTGCACTGATCATGTTTTTGGTCGAATCGCCGCCGGAAAGCGTCACGATAAGAAACTCGCTGTCACGTGCGAGAGCCATAAGGTCCGGCTCGAACCGAAACGGCATCCCGTCTTTTTCCGAACGGGCGAAATAGGAAATCTGACAATCAAAACCCCTGAGCCGCTTGGCCACTGCAACGCCAATCCTGCCCATGCCGACAATGCCGACCCTCTTGCCGGAAACGCGGGTGACCAAAGGCAGCCCGCCTTGTGGCCAGGTTCCGCCCCGCACCAGGCGATCGCCTTGCGGCACAAGGCGGGCAGTTGCCAGGAGCAAAGCCACACCAAGATCGGCCACATCATCCGTCAAGACATCCGGCGTGTTTGTTACCTGGATGCCGCGAGATCGCGCGTAGGCCAAATCGACACTGTCCGTGCCGACACCGAAGACCGAAACGATTTCGAGATTGGGCAGAGAACCCATCAGTTCAGCGCTCGCACCAAGATCACCGCGCGTCGCCACCGCGCGGATATTGGCGCGGTTTTCCCCGAAATCGGCGCGGATTTTGGCGGCGTCGAACTGGCGGAACAATTCATATTCGCTGGCCAGCGCATCCATGTCCCATAGCGGATAGGCCCCTGTCATCAGGACCGCTGGACGTGCGTTTGAACCGGACATGATGCCTCCCAACACTTTGGCCTTGATTATGTTATCGCTAACATTTATGTCAAGCCAATTCGCTTGTGCTAGATTGATGACGTGAATTCGGGGCAAGACCAATGAGCAAACTGTTTGATCTGACCGGCAAACGCGCCTTGGTCACCGGCTCGGGTCAGGGCATCGGCCTTGCGCTCGCAGAAGGTCTGGCAGCCCATGGCGCTGAAATCATATTGAACGGTCGCACGGCAGGCCCCGTCGAAGCCGCTGCTGCCCGTTTGGCAAAGACAGGCGTCAAGGTCTCAACGTCTCTGTTCGACGTGACCGACGGGGATGCAGTCGCGAAAGCGGTAGACCAGATCGAGGCAACGCTTGGCCCCATCGATATTCTGGTCAACAACGCTGGCATGCAGTTTCGCGCACCGCTGGAAGATTTCCCGGCAGACAAATGGCAGCAGTTGTTGCAGACCAATATTTCCAGCGTGTTTTTTACCGGTCAAGCCGTCGCACGCCACATGATCAAGCGCGGGCGCGGCAAGATCATCAACATTGCCTCAGTACAAAGCGAGCTCGCCCGCCCGAACATTGCACCCTACACAGCCACCAAAGGCGCTGTGCGCAACCTTACCAAGGGCATGGCAACCGACTGGGCCAAGCACGGGCTCAACATCAACGCGATTGCCCCCGGCTATTTCAAGACGCCGCTCAATCAGGCGCTGGTCGACAATCCCGAATTTTCAGCATGGCTGGAAAAACGCACCCCGGCTGGCCGCTGGGGCAATGTCGACGAGCTGATCGGCGCGGCGGTGTTCCTTGCCTCTGACGCATCCACCTTTGTGAATGGACATGTGCTCTATGTCGACGGCGGCATCACGGCCTCACTTTAACGTTCCGCCACTCATTGTCATGGGTGTTTCGGGCTGTGGCAAGTCAAGCGTGGGCGAAGCCTTGGCCGCCCGTTTTGCATTGCCGTACATTGAAGGCGATGCCATGCATCCACCGGCAAACATCGCCAAGATGAGCGCCGGTACACCGCTTAACGATGATGACCGCTGGCCATGGCTTGATGCCTTGGCTATGCGATTGCAAGCGCAAGCAGAACAAAATGGCGGCGCAATTGCCAGTTGCTCATCGCTGAAAAAGGTTTACCGGGATCGGCTTCAGAGAGGCTCCGGACCAAAAACGCGCTTCATTTTCCTCGATTGCAGCCGAAAAACACTGGAACGCAACCAATCTTTGCGTAAAGGCCACTTCATGCCGCAATCCTTGCTCGACAGCCAGTTGGCAACGCTGGAGCCACCTTATGACGAGCCGCGCGCCATCGTGATTGACGGCAACCAGCCGTTCGATGCCGTGATACAGTCGATTGTTGCAAAGCTTGAACAGGGACGTTGAAATGACGGACAGCAGTGTAAAAGTCGCGGTCATCGGTGCCGGCATCATGGGCAGCGCCATTGCCACCCGGCTGATCGCGTGTGGTTTGGAGGTTCGGGTTTTTGACCTCGATCCTGTCAAGGTTGCAGTCCTTGCCGCAAAGGGCGCGCTGTCTTCTCCGACCGTTGCAGACGCAACGCGGGACAGCAGTTTCATCATCCTCAGCCTCAACCACGCCAACATCGTCCGCGCCGTTGTTTTTGGCGCAGACGGAGTTTCGAAAGCTGCCGCACCGGAAAAACTGCTCATCGACATGAGCTCGATTGACCCCGTGGACACCCGCAAGATGGCGGAGAAACTGCGTAAAGAAACAGGCATGAAATGGGTCGATTGCCCGCTCTCCGGCGGCGTGCCAGGAGCGCTTGAAGGCAGGCTAACCATCATGGCCGGAGGCGAGTCATCCGATTTCGAGCGCGCCCGGACCGTCATGCAGCATCTTGCCACAAACTACACCTTGATGGGTCAAAACGGCGCTGGCCAGACCGTAAAACTCATCAATCAACTGTTCTGTGCCGTGCAGTTTCAGGCAGTCGCCGAGGCTGTGAAACTGGCCGAGGCAGGCGGCGTTGACGCAGCCGCAATACCAGCCGCCCTCAAGGGCGGGCGGGCCGATTCTGCTATCATGCAGGAATTCATGGGCAAGTTTGCACGGCGCGATTACACGCCGACCGGGCGCATTGACAACATGATGAAGGATCTGGACTCGTTGCAATCCTTTGCCCTGTCCACGCGCACGCCACTGCCGATGACCGGGCAACTTGTTGAAATCCATCGGTTGCTTTGTGCTGCCGGATTGGGCGAAAAAGACTCCGCCGAAATGATGCGCTTGCTTGACGGTGACCTGTCTTGATCCAATCGATTTAGTTCGCATGCGTTCATATTCTCTGTTGACTCTCCGCGAATGTTATCGCTAACATGTTATCGATAACGGCGTTTAGATGCCGCTAAGCCGGTCTTTGGGAGGAGCAGGCGCGTTGCAGGAAAACCTGATCCAGTTCAGGTCTATCACCAAGCGCTTTGGCGGGACCAAGGCGCTGAGCGATGTTTCGCTTGATTTGAAACAGGGCGAAATCCTGGCGCTGCTCGGCGAAAACGGGGCGGGCAAATCAACGCTGATCAAGACACTGGCAGGAATTCACAAGGCCGACGAAGGTGAAATCCTGTTTCGTGGCGAGCCCTATTTCCACCGTCCGCCAAAGCCCAACCAGCGCCAGAAAGTTGCCTTCATTCATCAGGATCTGGGGCTGATAGAATGGATGACCGTTGCTGAAAATGTCGGTCTTGCCCAAGGATTTTCGCTCAAGAACAAACTGATCGATTGGCGCGGAACGGAAAAGCGTGCCAAGGCGGCGCTGGAACTCGTCGGCTGTGATTTTGATCCGACCACGCGCGTGCAGGATTTGAGCCGCACGGAAAAATCACTGGTCGCCATCGCCCGTGCGCTTGCCGTCGAAGCGGATGTTCTGGTGCTGGATGAGCCGACAGCCAGCCTCCCCGCCGACGAGGTCGAGCGGCTGTTTGCCGCGCTGCGTCCTTTGAAAGCGCGCGGCGTTGGCATGATTTACGTCTCGCATCGCCTGGACGAGATTTTCAAAATTGCTGACCGTGTCGCCGTCCTGCGCGATGGCAAACTTGTCGGGGCAAAGCCGGTCAGCGAAACCTCGTCGCGTGATCTGGTGGAGATGATCGTCGGTCGCGCGGCTTCCGAATTGTTCGTCAAAGCCAAGACGAGCGCCGGTGCTGTTCGTCTCGCCGTGTCCAATCTCATGACCAGCGACGCCGGTCCGGTCTCTTTCGAGCTGCGAGAAGGCGAATTACTCGGCCTTGTCGGCCTGCGCGGCGCTGGTCAGGAGACAGTCGGC
>JANMEX010000218.1:0-5515 GCA_031377485.1 Phyllobacteriaceae bacterium | reverse complement strand
GCACGCGGGCGCCATACTTTTCAAGGAGATGCTCGTTGGCAGCGTAACCATGCGCACGCTCCCAGCCGCCGAGTTCCATTAAATAACCGCCAAGCGCCTTTTCACGCTCGTAGAACGGCGAGCGCTTGATGTTGCGGCCATTGCCGAATGGCTCGCGCGGATGAACAGCCGGGTTATAGACCTTCTGCGCCGTCTCATAACAGCGGCCTGCGATGAAATCTTCGCTCAGTTGATGATCATAAAAACGCGCGTAGTCGAGTTTGGCATAGTCCACGCTCGTGCGGCCGTCCGTCATCAGGTCCGCAAGCAGCTTGCCATAGGCAGGACCATCTTTCACCCAGATCGCAACATTGTACCAAAGCCCGCGCACCTTGCGGCTTTCACCAAATGATGGCCCGCCATCAGCCGTAACCTGCAGCAATCCGTTGAATGAACGACGTTCATCATAGCCAAGTTCGCCAAGAATCGGCGTCAACTCGATGGCCCGCTCGAGCGGCTCGATGATCTGCTCCATGTCAAGGTCGCGCTGCGAAGGGGACCAGCTCGATTGTTCCTTTGAAAGGATGTCGCGCGGATGGACCAGGCGTGGGTTCTTTTCCTCGTAATAGCCCCACTCGATCATGCCACCTTCTGCCGTGGTCGGATCACCCGTGTCGCGCATATAGGCCGAGTTGCCCTGATCGCGAAGCAGCGGGTAGCCGATGTCCTTGCCGGTGCCGGCAAATTCCGTGTAGGGACCGAAGAAGGTGAGTGGATGGTCTATCGGCATGACCGGCAGGTCTTCGCCTGCCATTTCAGCGATCAAGCGGCCCCAGATGCCGGCACAGACCACAACATGATCCGCCATGATGGTCCCGCGCGAGGTCTCAACACCTTTGATGCGGCCATTTTCAATAATCAGCGATTTGGCGGCGGTGTTGGCGAAAGGCTTCAACTTGCCGGTCTTTTCGGCCATGTCGACGAGCTTGCCTGCAACCGTCTGCGAGCGCGGTGTCACGAGACCCGCGTCCGGATCCCACAACCCGCCCTGCACCATCGATTCTTCGATCAGCGGGAATTTTTCCTTGATTTCCTTCGGCCCGATCAGATGCGAGCGTGAGCCGAACGCTTTTGCGGACGCCACCTTGCGCTTGATTTCTTCCATGCGCGCATCATCGCCGACGCGAGCAACTTCAAGGCCACCGATGCGTTCATAATTGCCCATCTTGTCGAAAAAATCGATGGAGTAGAGTGTCGTCCACACCGACATGAAGTCGTGACTTGCCGTGTAACAGAAGTCGGATGCATGGGAGGTAGAGCCAACATCGGTCGGAATGCCGGACATGTCGATACCGACGATATCGTCCCAGCCGCGCTCGACCAAATGATGGGCAACACTGGCGCCGACGATGCCTCCGAGGCCAACGATGACGACTTTCGCTTTTGTTGGGAACTTTGCCACCGCGTGCTTCTCCATGGATTTGCTGAGCACACATTATTGACTGGGGAGGAAGACGCAAAGCCTGTTTGCGACATGTGGGACGAAAAGGCGCGACGGCGGAAAGAAACCGCACCGAACACACAGGCACCAGCGGCGCCGCTTTAAAAATGCTGCAGCAGGTAGCCAATGATCCTCAAGGTATCATCCGGGCTTTCAGGCAAACGCCCAGACGTCCTCGTTCTGCAGGCCGACAGAATAGTTTGCGGTCTTCAGCTTGACGATAACGTTGCCGATGTCGAGCGGCGACAGAGCGCCGATTTCAACTTTGATCATGCCGGGGCGGTAGCGGGTCAGATCAAGTTGATCGAACACCACCCAGTCCGCGCCTTCGCAATCCACCAAAAATGCGTCGATATGGGTGATACCATTCCGGTCGAGAAGCGACTGAAGCGTATCCGAGCGGACTTCGATCTCTTTGAGGTAAGGCGCATATTTGCTGAAGTTCGCGTCCGTCTCGCCCCAGGCGTTGACGCCGGACATGAGGTTCGTATCGGCGACAGACGAGCAGCCGACAAACTCGATCGGCAGCGTGCCGGATTCGATAGCTGAGGCTTCAAATGTCTTGACGGTGATCGTGCCCGGCTCGCGCGTGACGGCGATTGGCTCGATGATAAAGCGGGTTTCATCCGGATAATTTTTGCGAAGGCGCTGCTGATTGTACGGGATCGGCTCGACGAGTACGGCCCTGGACCCTTTGATCCGGTTGAGCCACGGTGTGCAATCGTCGAACAGGACGCCGTCGCAGGCGCCGACATTGACCATTTGAAACCGTCGGGCGCTGAAAAGGCGAGACGTGAGCGCAGCCTTGGCAAGAAACTTCGTGCCGCGCAGGCCAGCGGCGCGGCTGAGGATTGCTGATGGCAATCCAAGCGAAACGCCGATACGGGCAAGTTCATTCAACCCAATCATGAAATGGTCTTTCCAGTGTTGAAAGCGTTGGCAGCGGCGGCGCGGGCATAGGCCTGCAGCACCGGCACAAGAATGAGAAACAGCGGAATGAGAGCCGGAAAATAGACCCGCGTGTCATGGATCGGGAACACCACAAACTTCGCGGCCAGCGACAGGCTGAGCGCCAGAAAGGCAATGCCCTCGCGCTTGGCCATCTTGAACCCGGCATGGTGGGTGACAAACCACAGGCCGAGAGCCAGCAGTGCAACGCCAACCCAACTGTTGAATTCGAGCGACAGGTAGGCGGACTTGGCAAAGGCTGTGAGATAGGCAGCGGCGGAAAAGTCTGGATGGAAGCCCGTCATGTTGAGCTGCTGGTGAATCGTGGAAAAATATAGATGCGGCCACCAGCCGGGATGCCCGGCATAATGCGAGACGGCAAAATAGGAAACGAAAGACGCGACAAACGCGGCCATGACACCGATTGAACGCTGGCGCGCGGCAACGAGGCACAGCGCAAACAGCGTGGCGAAAATGATGTTGTCAGGGCGCGCGAGGAAGGCGAGGAACAAAAGCGCCGCCGTCAATGCTTCATATTTGCGGACATAAGCATACATGCCGCCAAGGAACAGCGCGGCGCAGAGCATGTCGGGTGTTCCTACGCGGGCGGCATCGCCGAAGCCGGTCATGATCATTACGGCAACGACAAATGGCGCAAGCGCCATGGCCCGCAGCGCGCTCAGCCACAACAATGTGAACAGGCCGAACGCCAATGTCGACGCGATCGAAACCGCGTGCACGGCATCGACCGGCGACATGACATGTGACAGCGCGCCAAGCACTTTGCCGTAGAGAACTTTGACACGATACATGCCCAGCAATGACACAAAATCTTCCGGTGCGGCGGCCATGTGCTGGCGGAAATCATCGCCGGTGGTCAGCGCGTCATAGTTGGCCGCGCTGACGCCATCACGGACGGCGCCATAGGCAAAATCATGCAGCGACTTTGCATCCGGATGTGCCGCCTCGCCGGAAACAGCAATGTAAGGGAGTATGTCCCAGTTGGCTTGCGGTTGGATCAACACCGATGCTGCCGAAATCACGACATAGGCAGACAGAATCAACGCGCCGATTATTGCTGCAAAACGGGCATAGCTGGCGACGGCAAACGCCAGCACAACACCGGCCAAATTCATGACCGGGTTGTTGCTGCTGCGTTGGTGATCGTCTGCCGCGACGGCCATGATATCAGCCGATCTTGCTCAAGATGAAATCCTTGACGATGCCGGTGATGCCCTTGCCGAGAAGCTTGTCGAGCGCGTTCACAAACATGTCAGCTTCGGCCATGGTGCAGATCAGCGGCGGCTCGAGACGGATGACGTTGCGGTTATACTCGGTGAAGGCCACCAGCACGTCATGATCGCGCAGAAGCAGCGCGCCGACAAAGCCGGACAGCGAACCTTTCAGCTTGTCATCAAGCATGGCGATCATCGGGCGCAAGGCGAGCGGCAGGGTTTGCGAGAAGTCGTGGAACTCAAGCCCGATCATCAGGCCGCGCCCGCGCACATCCTTGATGATTTTCGGATACTTCGCCTGCAACGCCTTCATCCGGGTCAGCAAATGCTCGCCAACACGAGCGGAGTTTTCGATGAGGTTTTCATCGTAAAGCACATTCAGCGCTTCAATGGCCGTGACGCAGGATTCACCAATGCCGCCGAACGTTGCTTGCGCGTGGATCATCGCGGTCTTTGGGGTGCCATAGGCCTTCATGTATACTTTGCGGCTGGCGATCATCGCGCCAACGGCAGACTTGCCGCCGCCGAGCGACTTGGCCAAAGCGGTCACGTCGGGAATGACGCCGTAATGCTCAAAGGCATAGAACTTGCCGGTGCGGCCATATCCGCATTGCACTTCATCGGCCACCCAGAGAACGCCATATTTATCGCACAATGCGCGCAGCTTCAGCCAATACTCGGCGGGTGCCTGAATGATGCCGCCGCCGCCTTGCACGGTTTCAAGAACGATCGTGCCGATCTTCGGATCGGATGCGAAGAGTCTTTCGACCGCGTCAATGTCGCCGAACGGAACCTTCAACACATTGTCAACGAGCTTGAAATCGCCGCGATAAAGCGCGCCGTCAGTGATCGACAAGACGCCCTTGGTTTTGCCGTGGAATGAATTTTCGGCATAGACAATCTTCGGGCGGTCGGGCCCTGCGGCGCGTTCGGCAACCTTGATGGCCGCTTCCATCGCTTCGGAACCCGATGAGCCGAGGAACACCATGTCAAGATCGCCCGGCGAGCAGGCGGCAATGTTGTGCGCCAGTGCTGCAGCATATTGCGACATGAAGGCTATTGCGATTTCGTGGCGTTTTTCTTCCTGGAACTGCTTGCGCGCCTCAAGCACGCGCGGATGATTGTGGCCAAGCGCCAGCGAGCCGAAACCGCCGAAGAAATCAAGGATCTTGCGGCCATTCTGGTCGAAGTAATACATGCCCTCGGCACGCTCGATCTTGATCTTGTGGAAGCCGAGCAGCTTCATGAAATGCAACTGGCCAGGATTGATGTGGTTCTTGAAGAGCTCCATCATCGAGACGGCATCGAGCGCCTTGGCGTCGGCCACGCTCATCAGTTTGGGTTTGTTCGCCATATGCATGGGGGCCATTTCTGGAGCATCAATCTTGGTACGCTTGGCAGTGTCTGCCACTTTAACGGTCTGGTTCAAAATCATCTCCATCATTCAGCGGCAATGGCGTGGGGAGAACCCTGCGCGCCAGCGGATTTCTTGGCATGGTATTCGCGGTAGGCTGCAATCAACATGTCCTCGTCGCGGTATTGCGGCGCCCAGCCGAGATCGCGCTTGGCCTTGGACACATCGAGCAGGCAATCTTCATCGGCAATGAGATACTGTTCCGGGTCCATGATCGGCATGTTCAGAAAATCAAGGAAGTCGAGCGTGCGTTTGACCGCCCAGCCCGGTGTCGGGATCAAAAGCGACTTGGAACCGGCATGCTTGACCAAATCGCCCAAGAGCTTGCGCACCGACGGCGGGTTGAGCGAGCCGAGATTGTAGGCCTCGTTTGGAACACCCGCCGTGAAACCGGCGTAAGCAGCGGAGGCGCAATCGAACACCGAGATAAACTGATAG
>JANMEX010000097.1:0-4268 GCA_031377485.1 Phyllobacteriaceae bacterium | reverse complement strand
CCAGCGCGGGCTTGGGTGTCTTGATTCCTTCGTTTGCACTGGCAAAGGACGGTGACAGCGAAGGTTCATCCGGGTCTGGAAGTGGCGATTCGGGCGGCCATGGTGGCGATGACGGCGGCGGTGATGATGGCGGTGGCGATGACGGCGATTCTGGAGGCGTCGATGATTCGGGTTCCGGTTCCGGAAGCTCGGGTTCCGGTTCAGGCTCCAGAAAAGGCGATCAGGACAAGGTCAAAGATGCGGTCCAAAAAGGCGATGCCATTCCACTTTCAAAAGCTCTTGCGCTCCTCAAGCCGCAGCATGGCGGGCGCGTTATCGAAATCCTTTACGCTTCAAAGGGAAGCCGGATGGATTATCGTTTCAAAATACTGGACGACAATGGCAAGGTAACATCTGTAACCATGGATGCGCGAACGGGCCGTTTGCGCGGATTGTTCGGATTTTGAGGACTGCATGAAGCTATTGTTTGCAGAAGATGACAAAGCAATTGCCGGACATGTTACGGCGTCGCTTGAAGCGGCGGGCTATTTTGTTGAACATGCCAGCACCGGTCCGGATGCTTGGGAACTCGGTTATGAAGGATCACATTCAGCCATTATTCTTGACCTTGGTCTGCCGGGGCTTGACGGGCTGACGATCCTCAAACGCTGGCGCAAGGAAGGCATGGAAACCCCGGTCATTATCCTTACAGCCCGTGGAAGCTGGATGGAGCGGGTTGACGGGTTTGATGCAGGGGCGGACGACTATCTGCCCAAACCTTTTCGAACCGAAGAATTGCTGGCACGCATCAAAGCCCTTTTGCGACGCTCGGCTCCGAAGAAATCAACGACGCTTTCAAATGGGCGAATCCATTTTGACGAAGCGACAATGCAGGCCTCGCTTGATGGGAAGCCGCTTGATCTTTCACCGCTTGAAGCAAGGGCGTTGCAATTGTTCCTGCACAAGGCAGGAGCCGTGGTTTCGCCAGTTGAGATTGCCACCCATGTGCAAGGCCGTGGTGAAGATGCCACAACAAATGCCGTCGAAGCGATGATCGCACGTCTTCGCAAAAAACTTGGCACAGATACAATTTTGACCCGGCGCGGCTTTGGTTATTACATACCGGGAAGCACTTGATGAAACGTTCGCTTGGTGCCCGGCTTTTTGTCGGTGCATTGTGTTTTCTCGGCATTGCACTGTTCCTGACTTGGCTGGTGCTGTCACGCCTTTTCGAAACCTATGTAAACGAATCTTATTATCGCGAACTGCAGGCCGTCTCTGACACGATCGCTGCGGGAATTCGCGTCGACGCAAATGGATTGACCTTGCGGCGTGCGCCGGCAGATCCTCGCTTTCAGATCCCGGCGGGCGGCCGCTATTGGCAGGTTTCAGGTCTGGAAACGGGGCTTCAACGCTCCCGCTCACTTTGGGACAAGGATCTGTCTGCTACTGAAATTTTGAGCCAAACCCCTCCCCTGTTTCTGGCAGATGGGCCCGATGGCGGCGAATTGGTTGTCTTGACCAAAGAGGTGTCTTTTGAAAAAGATGGCAGCATACGAAAGGCAAGCATTTCTGTCGGCGCTGACCGTTTGGAATACGAAACCGCAACCTCCGAATTTCGCAGTGAATTGTTGCTGATGCTCGCGCTCACAGGACTATTTCTTGCTTTCGCTTCCGGACTTCAAATTTATGTCGGTCTGCGTCCGCTCACCGACGTGCGCCGTGCAGTGGCTGCAGTCAGACAAGGCCTGTCGCCGCATATAGACGACAGCGGGCCGGTTGAGGTGCGCCCATTGATCACGGAGATCAACTTTCTGCTCGACAGCGAACGTGCGGCGGTTGAACGGGCGCGGGCGCGGGCATCTGATTTGGCTCATGGACTGAAGACGCCGTTGACCGTGCTGGCCCAACTTGGAGAAACGCTGGAGCGAGATGGCGACAAGGAACGGGCGCGACGCATTATCGAGCAGGTTGACGCGATTCGCGAACGGACAGATCGCCAATTGGCATTGGCCCGCACTGGCGGTCGCGGCACATCGATGCTTGATGTCAACGCAATGACGACGAAGCTGGTAAAGGTCATGGAACCATTGGCTGCAGCCAAGCAAATAAGCATTGAAAACAAGATTCCGTCCGGGCTGAAAGTCCGCGTTGATGCCACTGACTTTGCCGAAGCATTGGGCAATATTGTTGACAATGCAATGCTGCATGCGCGCACTGCAATTTTGATCTCGGCCGAACAATTGTCTACAACAACCCGCATCACCGTTTCTGATGATGGCATCGGCATTGATGCCAAAGACCGGGAGCTTGCCCTTGAACGCGGGCAGCGATTGGATGAAAGCAGCAATGGCACCGGTTTGGGACTGGCCATTACGGCGGACATCATGCGTGCATATGGTGGCTCGATTTCGCTCGAGGCTTCGTCTATTGGAGGGCTGGCGGTTAATCTTGGTTGGCCTTCGCAAATAAAAACATAAGTTGGCGATATGAAAAGCGAAACAGTTACGTCCCACGAAAGCCAGTCTTTGATGAAGTATCAAAAGATGCGCCGGCTGGCATTGTTTGTCGCCATTTTGCTGGTGGGGACTATGATGTTGGCCGTCAGGCCATCCTGGCAAAACGCCGGCGTGCCGCAATTCATCGAATATGCCGGCGCCGGGTTCATATGGGTCGGCTTGATTGGACGCCTTTGGTCCATTCTTTATATCGGGGGCCACAAGTCCAGCGCCGTGGTGATGGGTGGCCCCTATTCCGTGATGCGCAATCCATTGTATTTTTTCTCGACGATCGCGGCTGTCGGTGTTGGATTTCAAACCGGCACATTGACCGGCGGAATCCTGTGTGGATTTTTGTGCGCATTGGCCTTTCACATTGTTATCTTGCGCGAAGAAAAATATCTGTCGACGCTATTTGGCGGGCCTTACGCCGGCTATCGCAACGCGGTGCCCCGCTTTTTCCCCAATATTGCGCTTTTCAAGGACGAAGAATATATCAACGTTTCCACTAGGCGCATGTATTCAACATTACTCGATGGCATGGTGTTTTTCGTGGCCGTGCCGATATTTGAACTGGCGGACTATCTGCAAGGCGCGGGCATTCTTCCGGTGCTGTTCAACTGGTATTGATCCCGCCGTGCTGAATCTTTGCGCGGGAGGTTGCGCTCTCTCAAAGCCCCCGTTATAAGGCCGCGTTCAAACCGCCCGGCAGGGCATGCCGTGGCGGTTTTCCATGCTTGCAGTTCAACTGGTCCGTTGGCCTGCATACCCAGTGTTCAAGGAGAGCAAAATGCCCAAGATGAAGACCAAATCCGCTGCCAAAAAGCGGTTTAAAATCACTGCGACCGGCAAAGTTTTGGCTGCCGCCGCAGGCAAGCGCCACGGCATGATCAAGCGCTCCAACAAGTTCATTCGCGATGCTCGCGGCACGATGGTTCTGGCTGAACCGGACGGCAAGAAAGTCATCAAGAATTACCTGCCAAACGGCCTTTAAGGCCCGGCTGCTTCAAGGAGAATAGATCATGGCACGTGTAAAACGCGGCGTTACTTCGCACGCCAAGCATAAAAAAGTCCTCAAGCAGGCCGAAGGCTTTCGCGGCCGTCGCAAGAACACCATCCGCACCGCAAAGGCAGCTGTCGACAAGTCGAAGCAATATGCCTATCGCGACCGCAAGAACAAGAAGCGCACATTCCGTGCCCTGTGGGTGCAGCGCATCAACGCCGCTGTTCGCGAGCATGGCCTGACCTACGGCCGCTTCATCGACGGTCTGTCGAAGTCCGGCATCGAGGTTGACCGCAAGGTTCTGTCCGACATGGCAATCCATGATGCAGCCGCCTTTGGTGCGCTCGTTGCGGCTGCCAAGAAGGCGCTCGAATATCTGAAGAACACCACACCGGGTGCTTTTGAGGCCGCTGTCGCTTAACGCCAGCGTCTCCCAAAGACTTCTCGACTTTACGATTTGGGAAACCCGCGCTGGCAGGATCAGCGCGGGTTTTTCGCTTTTTCAAACCGATTTTTGATCCGGTGAATGACATGAGTGATCTGCAAACCCTTGAAACCGGCCTGATGGCCGACATTGCCGCAGCTTCCGATGAAGCGGCGATCGAAGCCGTGCGCGTTGCGGCGATGGGCAAGAAGGGTTCGGTTTCCGACCTCTTGAAAACCCTCGGCGCAATGTCGCCTGAAGAGCGCAAGACCACAGGCGCGGCAATCAATGCGCTGAAGGACCGTGTGAGCGAGGCATTGGCTGCCCGCAAGTCGATCCTGAAGGAAGCTGCAATCGAGGCGCG
>JANMEX010000085.1:0-3849 GCA_031377485.1 Phyllobacteriaceae bacterium | reverse complement strand
CATCGTCCCAAATGCCATTGCCATAGACCGCCCTTTTCGAGCGAAACAAAAGACTTGCGCGCTGCAATGATGGACGAAAATCACGATAGGAATTGTTAGAAAGCTTCAATATCTCCGTGCCGTCGTTGGCTCCAAGATTTGGAGCATCGCCATTGGATAAGTCCACAACAGATTCCAGCCAGGCGGTAGCTGCGGCCAATCGGTCAATCACAACTGGAGAAAAGGGTTCGAGATCTAGTTCTTGCCGCCATTTTTCAGATATTGAAAACGTGTCCAAGACCATTCGATGGTAATTGACTGAATACTGGCTGAAAGTCCCGTCTTTAGAAATCAGCTTCAACGCACGTTCCTCTAGCCAATATCGACCTTTTCTTTCCCACTCTTTTCCTCTCGTCACTCCATGCCTGTTTAGCCATGACCCGCCAACGAACAACGCGGCCGCTTCAGACGTGCCGTGATTGTTGGCTTGCCCAATTGCATAGCCCATTGTTGGCGCAATGCGCTTGAGGTGCAATTCCACCAGTTCAAGGAGACTTTTATTAGCCCCTTTAATTTGCTGAAGCTGAATGACCGCCGTCAAAAGATGCAGCACGCGGATCGACGCCTCTTGGCCACATTTCCAGTTAACACCGAAATATGGAGGGTTGCACTTTAGCCAATCACCCAGCCAGCTGTTCAACCTTGCAAGTTCATCAATATCCCCCAACGCCACGCGGCTCGCCATTGCCAGAACCCAATCGAAACGAGACGCCTCCCAAACAGTCTTGATATCCCCAAGTGCAGGATCAAAATCCGGCAGCTTGTGCCATGGCACATCATCGCGCCCCCGGGCTCCACTGCGAAAAGGATTAGCGAACCAATCAGGCGGCATGCCCCCTGGAAGCGGAAACTCATATGCGGAAAACCATAAGCCAGTCGCATTCCAGCGCCCCACCGCAGGCAAGCCAGAAGCCCTGATCGCGTCTGCGCGGCTCGAAGCGACAGCATCGTAAAATGGCCCAGCCGGCGTTTGTGCGCTAATCCAGAGGACCGGATGCAATCCAAGCCTGATCCCGGCCTTGTAGATTCCGACGCGCAAAAGGTTTGTAACCCCCAGTGTCAGCAAAGTACGCAGCCATATTTTCCACCTGGCAGTCATGCGCTATTCCTGGGCTCGAATCTGATTTACTGCCTCAATCGTCACGCGGGCGACTTCAAATAATTCGTCAGCGGGAATAGGCGTCGCGTTTCCCAAAATCACAGCATCCACAAAAGCTTTCACGCAGGCGTTATGTCCCTTGTCTTGCCGCCACAGATTTTGCCTGCGGAAGCCGGGCCAGTTAAATCCGCGCAGCTTGAGAAAGTTGTCGAGCTGGAGTGTCCGCCCGGAACAAAACACTTCCACCCGCTCTTTCGGAAAGGAACTCGCGCCATTGGCCAGGTAAAGTATTGTGCCAAAGGAACCATCTGCAAAGCCAAGGGTGATTACAGCCTTATCTTCCGTGACAGGTTCGAAGGCATTGTCACCCATGCGCCTGGCTTGAACTGAAACGATCGGCGAACCGGCCAGAAAGCGCATAAGGTCAATCAGATGGCAAGCCTCGCCAACAATGCGCCCCCCACCAACGGATATGTCCTGGGTCCAATGATTTGCCGGAATTGCACCAGCATTCATGACGATCGAGAAGCATTTAGGCGCCTGGACCGTGGCGAGCAGCTTCTTCATAACCTGAACCTGCGGCGCAAAGCGGCGGTTAAATCCGACCATCAAGTGAACACCGCCCGCTGCCTGTGCGTCGCGGTAAGCGCCTTCAACCGCGGCAAGTTCTTCAAGCGTCAAAGCCAACGGCTTTTCGACAAAAACATGCTTGCCAAAATTGAGTGCCTTTTGCGCAAGACTGGCATGGCTGTTGTGGCGGGTTGCAATGACCACTGTGTTGATCAACTGATTTTTCAGAATTGAATCATTGTCTGAACTTGCGACTGAAAAACCGCTGCGGCGACCTGCCAGAACAGCACTTATCCCACCCGAAGAAGAAATTGTCTGCAAATTCGAGCCGGCTGATTTGAAGGCGGGTATAAGCATCCGTGACGCATAGTTTCCAGCACCGATAAACCCGGCAACCACGCCTCCACTTGGCGCAACCGTCTTGGCGACCCGAGGCGCCACATCTACGTTGCGCAGGTGCCGGGGGTTGGCAGGATGGCGGTAGTTGAGCAAAATACCGAGAGCGGATTTGTCGGATGACAAAACGTCATAAGCCCGTGGTGCGTCTTCAAATGCGAATTGGTGACTTACCAATGATTTCGTGTCCAGAGCTCCGGATGCCATCAGATCAAGCACCGCCTGAAAATTCCTGGCAACAGTCCACCTCACAAAACCGATGGGATAGTCCTGCCCGTTTTCTTCATAGTCCGCATCGTAACGCCCCGGCCCATATGAACAGGAAACCTGAAAGCTCAGCTCTTTTTCGTAAAAATCAGAGCGATCAAGGTCAAGGCCGGTGACCCCGACAAGGACGATACGTCCGCGTTTGCGGCTCATTTGCGCCGCTTGTCCAATAGGATCAGAAGATTTGGTGGATGCCGTGATGATGACCCCGTCAACGCCCTGCCCTCGCGAAAATGCCTTTCCCGCAGCAACAGGATCGGCACCTGCGGCCGGATTACAGATTTCCGCACCAAACTGTCTGGCCAAATCAAGTTTCGATTCGTCAAAATCTATTGCCAAAACGCGGCAACCTTGCGCGCGCAACATCTGCACAGTCAAAAGCCCGATAAGACCAACTCCTGTGACAACAAAGCACTCGCCAAGAGTGGGCTGAGCCAAACGGATGCCTTGGAGACCAATGCTTGCCACTACAGTGAAGGCCGCAGCCTCATCGGACACACCATCAGGGATATGCGCGCACAGGTTTTCACCGACCAGCACCACATCGGCATGCGGCCCGTTCGAGACCACCCGATCACCGGCCCTGAAACTCTCGACACCACTTTGACGAACGACGCCGACTGCAGAATAGCCCAAGGGCAAAGGCTGGGAAAGCTTCGCACGAACCGCTTCGATCGTTGTCATCAGCCCGTCGGTAGTCACCTTGTCGAGAACCTGCCGAACTTTTTCAGGTTGACTGCGGGCTTTGGCAATGAGACCGGCCTTGCCAAAATCAACCAACATGCGCTCGGTGCCAGTTGAGATCAATGAAACGGTCGTATCGATCAAGAGCGAACCCGTGCGTCCAATCGGTGCAGGTGCCTCAACCAGTTCAGACTTGCCGGAGGACAGGTTTTGGAGAATTTGTTTCATGGGTAATTACCGTCTTTTCAGATCCAGCCGGGCAGCGCTGTCTCAGCTAACCAATATACGCCTATTCCGGCAACAGAGGGAAATCGTCACCGACCAAAACTTTCGGGTTCGCCCCTCACAAGGTTAATCGCATCGGATGTAATTCGGTTCCAGACGATTTGAAAGGCGCATAATATTTTGTTTGAAAAATCGCCGATTTTTCAAGCTTTTAAAACGTGAAAAATCAAACACAGCAACACATTCACCACGCCTGAAATGTGAATCGTGATTGCGTTTCAATTGTCGTAATGAAATCAGGCTGTCACAATATAAATATTTAAAGATATGCCCTATTAATTTCGGTGCAAGCAGGCGGGAATGTCAACAATATTCGAAGAAAAGCGTGGAATACGGGCAAAGGCCCGCTCGAACCGTTTGACGGTGCAGATTGCAGCAAGTTGACTACCATTTCATCGAAATTAATGCGTCTTGCCCCTTTCTCCTGGCGATTCAAACTTCGGTCTGGGGCAGTCGGGAACGGGTTCTATGAAATTTTCGAGTAATTTCAGGGCTTCAGTTCAAATTCG
>JANMEX010000117.1:0-9630 GCA_031377485.1 Phyllobacteriaceae bacterium | reverse complement strand
TCAGCGCAGCCGCGCGGGCCAGAGGGCTTAACGGAGGCGTGTCATGAGCACGATTGCAGCCTCCCGCATTGATTTTGCCGTGATCGCAGGACTTGTTGCGCCCGGATCGAAGGTGCTCGACGTCGGCTGCGGTGACGGCGAACTGATGAACCTTTTGCAACTGTCGCGCAATGTTGACGGACGCGGCATCGAACTTAGCCAAAAGGGCGTCAATGAATGCGTGGCGCGCGGCCTTGCCGTTATTCAGGGCGATGCTGATAGCGACCTTGGCTTCTACAATGACAAGGGTTTCGACTATGTCATTTTAAGCCAGACGCTACAGGCGACGCGCAACCCGCGCATCGTTCTTGAGCATCTGCTGCGCATTGGCCAACATGCCATTGTCTCGATCCCGAACTTCGGCCACTGGCGCGTACGCCTGTCACTGTTCTGGAACGGCAGGATGCCGGTGACCAAGGACCTGCCCTACACCTGGTATGACACGCCAAATATTCACTTCTGCACGATTGATGATTTTATCGGGCTTTGCGACGAACTTGGCGCTACCATCGAAAGTGCTGCGGCATTGAACGCGCATGGCGAGCGGATGGGCTTGAAACTGCCGCGCTTCCTGTGGAATTTCTTTGGGCAGCAGGCAGTGTTTTTGCTCAGGAAGTGAGCTGATCGTCCGAATGTTCGCGGCACCCGAACCCTTGTGGCGCAAGCACCGGAACAAACACACGTCGGGATGAACGGGACGATACCGGGACGCCCTGATACATGCGTTTCTGTGCTTCCACGACCAAAGCCCCGGCAAACGGAACGGCAAGCCGGTGGCCAAGCGTTTCCAGCCATTGTGTCGAGCGCATGACCGCGCGATTGTTTGATGGCGGAAATAACAGCGCCTCGTTCCATTGCCCCGGCGTAAAGTTGGCGTCGCGCAAAAGCTTCATCAACTGGCCCTTGCTGTAGGGACGGCCATTGCCGAAGGGCGTGGTCTCAAACCGCGCCCAAAGCCCGCGCCGGTTTGGCACGACGATGACAAGACGTCCGCCCGGCGCCAAAACCCGCCACATCTCTTTCAGCGTTTCACGCGGATCTTCCGAATGCTCCAGCGAATGCACCATCAGGATGCGGTCAATGGACGAGTCGGGCAGCGGCAATTCTTCGTCGAACACCAGCGCCGTCAATGATTTTTCGCCTTGCGGCCAGGCGGCGGCACCCATGCCGGCGGGCATGAACGCAAGGGCCCGCTCAGTGCCGGCAAGAAGGCGCTCAAGCCAAGGCACGACATAACCTATGCCAACCAGCCGCTCTGAAGGAATGGAAGCCCATACCGGCTTCAGCGCGGCGGCAATCGACCGTTCGGCCAGATGCCCGAGTGTCGTGTTGTAAAACTCGCGAAGCTCAATGATGTCTGCGTGCATCGGATCAAGCTAGTGATCACCGCAAACAAGCGCAAGGCATGCACTTAGACATCCACTTGGATGTTCCGTTGGCAACCCAGCTCCTATATACAGCGCACAAACAGGAAACCGATCATGCTCGAAATCGTACAATTCCCCTGCCGTGACGACAATTTCGGCGTTCTCATTCATGATGCAAAGACCGGCCAGACGGCGGCAATCGATGCACCGGAATTGAAGCCGATCCTTGACCTTCTTGACAAGCGTGGCTGGGACCTGACGCATATTTTCACCACGCATCATCACATCGATCACGTTGAAGCCAATCTTGACCTGAAAGCGAGGTTTGGACTCACGATCATCGGCCCGCATTCAGAAGCCGACCGCATACCCGGCATCGACAGATCAGTTAAGGGCGGCGACCATTTCGAATTCGCCGGTCACCGGATTGATGTGATCGACTGCCCCGGCCATACGCTCGGAGGCATTTCCTATTCTATCCCGTCACAGAAACTGCTATTTGCCGCAGACACGCTGTTCTCGCTCGGCTGCGGCCGGTTGCTCGAAGGAACGCCGGACCAGATGTGGTCGTCGCTGTCCAGATTGATGGCTTTGCCGGACGACACGATCATCTATTGCGGCCATGAATACACGGCTTCCAATGCCAAGTTTGCGTTGACCATCGACCCGAACAATCAGGCGCTGATTGAACGGGCGCTTGAAGTTGAACAGCTTCGTGCGGCGGGCAAGCCGACACTGCCAACGACGATGGGCCGCGAAAAAGCCACCAACCCGTTCTTGCGCGCCGATGACGGCTTTATCCGTGAGCAGCTTGGCATGGCGAATGCGAGCGACGCCGAGGTGTTTGCGGAAATCCGCAAGCGCAAGGATAATTTCCGCTGAATTTCAAACCACAATGCCGGTCAGGATCAACAGCTGACCGGCGATGTACGTGATCCAGACCGCCGGCGCGAGCCATGTCTTATGGCGAGTGTCGGCGGGCACAAGAAATCGCTCTGTTGCCAGAAACGTATCTGAAACGATGAACAGCACCACGCCCGTAAACACCTGAGGCGTGGCGTGAAATGCACCTGATATGCCCATCAATGTGATCGCCAGAACATAGGCCGACACGGGCATCCGCATCTCGCGATCAACTGCCGGAATCAAAAGCCTCGCCATATTGGCCGCATGCACCACAATGACAGCGGCGCCGACCAGTTTCCAAACCTCCACAGGAATGACAAAAGCGCCAGCACCCGCTCCGCCGAGAAACAGCCAAATATAGGCTATATGCGCGGCAAGAAATGCAGCCAATCCGGCGAGGAATGGTTTGTCACCCTTATGGGCCAACAGGAAATCCCCCAACGCCGAGAGCGCGAGTGCGGCAACAAGCGCAATGGGTGCAGCGGCATCCCTGGCAACCAGCGCCATCGCCGCGACCGGGATGGTTTTCAGGATCGCCCAGCGATTGCCGGAAGCACCGACAGGCCGGAGCAAATAGTAAAGCGCGGCCAACACCGCCAAAACCAAGAGGCCATTCTGGCTGTTTTCGAGGCCGCCTGGATACGGAAGTAAACTCATACGGCCACCGGCTTTCTGGCGAAGATCATGTCTTTGGACGCCAGCACGGCGCCGAACGTTATCAGGAGGCACGCAAGCACGACTGGTGCCGTGAAGGTGGCCTTGCCCGCAAGCACAAGCACGATGGTTGACAACAGCGGCGAGGCATAACTGGCCGCGCCGAGCACCTGTATGTTGCCGTGCTTGACGCCATAATCCCAAGCAAAAAACGCCGCGCCGACCGGCAGCAGACCGAGCAGTGCGATAGCTGTCCACTCAATTGCGCCCGAGGGCCAGACAGTGGTTTCGAACGCCAGGTGGCAGGCAAAAGCCAAAATGGACGTGGCAGCGCAGAAGCCGGTGACAGCATCAGTCGGCACGGCAGACAGGCGGCGCGACAGGAGGGAATAGGTGGACCATAAAAGCGCGCAGCCGAAGGCCATCAGATAACCGAACATATACTGCACTTCAAATGCAACCGACCCGCCCTTGGTGACAATCAACCCGGCACCGGCAAGGCCGAGCAACGCTCCAGCGACATGATGCCAGCGCAAATTTTCGCCCGGCATCAGTGCAGATCCCAACACGATAAACAGCGGCCAGAGATAGGCAATCAGACTGGCGTCCACAGTGGGCGCATTGGCAAGCGCGGTGAAATAGACAAAATGATAGCCAAACAGGCCACCGACACCAACTGCCCACGCGACTGGTGGAAGCTTCAGCGCATTCCATGCTCCGGGGCGAAAAGCCCAGCTGGCAACGCCCCCGATGGCGGCGATGGCGAAAGTCATGGCGGTGAGCTGGAAGGCCGGGATGTCACCGGCAAAATCCGTCAAAAGCGCAAGCAGCGCCCACATGGCAACCGCCAGAAACCCCGTCAATGTCGCCCCGCGCATCAAAAACTCCCCGCGCGGGACTGCCCGCTTTAGCTCGACTGACCGAATTTGGCAGCGCGTATGGTTACGGTGCCAATTTGGGTTCCGACTTTTGCCACGACCGGCGCATAGAGGCCGGTTGAGCCCATCGGCGCGAATGTGGCTTGCATTTTACTGCTCTTCTTCAAATATTCTATCTGCTTCTTCCCCGCCCGATAGCCGGAAAGCGGCACGAAACGCATCGCGCAAGTCATGGCAGGACCGGCATACCCGGCTGTCTTTACTTTCGTGCGGCCGATGGGCGACAGCACGAAATCCGCGCGGGTTTCACCGTCAAAGACACGGAGCGTCTTGGAACACACGGAATCAAGCGAGTCGGCCTTGACCACGAAGGCCATGATCGGATCGACAGCACCCTTCAATTGGCCGGGTGTGACTTCAATCCAGTTCTCGCCTTTCTTGATGGCCGGCGTGTTGGAAACAGACGACACGCCGCCGCCGGAAAAACTGAGTGATGTGCGCTTCTTTTTCGTGCCGGTGATATAATCGACAGCGTAGCTTGCCGGCACGATGCCTTTGGCACTCATCTGGCCGGAAGCAGTGATGGAGCCGTGGGTATCATCAAAGAATTCCGCCAGCCCGGCGCTTTTAAGACCGCCGCTGAGAGTGTACCGGGCTCCGTTCAAACTGGTCGTGAAATTTGATCGCGCGACCGAAAGGCCGAAGATCGAGACAACATATTCGCTTTTGAAGGTCTCGGCAGAAACTGGCGTTGGGCCAAGGGAAATAATGCCGGACAAAGCGGCAATGGCAACAGTCTTGATGTTCAGACCAGTCATATGTGGCAATTCCCTTGGAGGAGTGTGTCCAGCTTCGTCGCTATAGCCATGCATTGCCGCGTGAATCCGGCGATTTTGCGATCTTGACGGACGGTGGCACCGGGACGCGCATGAAAATGCCGTGCAATTTGCATGTCTGGCTTGACGCTTGCCCGCCGGATGGGTATGAACCGCCAACTTTTCCCCTGAGGCTCCCCTCCGGACTATCGCGCCATGCGCGTCAAGCCCGTTTGCCGGAAGCCCGATACTTGAAGGTAAGACACATGTCCCGCTCATGCGAATTGACTGGCAAAGGCGTCATGTATGGCAACAATGTCAGCCATGCAAACAACCGGACCCGCCGCCGTTTCCTGCCAAACCTCGTCAACGTGACGCTGGCTTCTGAAGCGCTGGCCCAGAGCTTCCGTTTCCGCATTTCGGCAAATGCCCTGCGCACTGTCGAACATCGCGGCGGTCTTGACGCATTCCTCGCCAAGGCACCGGAAAGCGAACTGTCGCAGCGCGCACGCCTGTTGAAGCGTCAGCTGTCCAAGAAGCTTGCTTCGCTGGTCGTCGCTGCTGCATAAATAATGCTTTGACGGCTGGCCCCGCCGGCCGTCTCTGGTTCCATCACCCAGGATAAAAAAATGCTTTCCTTGAAGACCTATCTGCCGTTTGTCGCGGCCATGACCCTTGTTGTCGTGGCGTCAAACATTCTTGTTCAGTACCCGTTCAATCATTTTGGCTTCGGCGAAATCCTGACCTGGGGTGCGTTCACCTATCCGGTGGCTTTTCTGGTCAATGATCTGGCTAACCGCCGCTACGGCAAATCGGCGGCAAGACGGGTTGTCGTAGCCGGTTTTGTAGTGGCCGTCGCTCTGTCGATCTGGCTCGCAACACCGCGCATCGCGATTGCCTCCGGAACTGCATTCCTGACCGGCCAGTTGCTGGATATTCAGGTGTTTGATCGCCTTCGCCGTCAGTCCTGGTGGAAAGCACCATTCATGGCGACCATTTTCGGCTCGCTGGTCGACACATTGATCTTTTTTACACTGGCTTTTGCGCCAACCTTCGTTGGGATCGACACCGCATTTGGCATGGAAGACGGTTCGCTCGGCTTTCCTGCGTCCCTGTTCGGCACTGAAGTTCCGCTGTGGGCGGCACTCGCTTTTGGTGACTTCTGCGTGAAAATGCTGATGGGTGTTCTGGCGCTGATTCCATATGGCGCTCTGCTCAACACGCTAAAGCCAGTCGAAAGCCTGCGCTGAAAGAGCGCTTGCTACTCCGCCAGTTTGAATTCCAGATAAATGTTCCGCTGCAGAATCGAGTGGTTGTCATCTGACGCCAGCGATATCATCGTTGCGCCATCAGACCGCTGCCAGACGTCCAGGCATTCCATGTTGTCGATTTGATAGGCCATGTCGGCCTCGAACAGGATAGGCCCGTCGACGGTTGCGCCAGGCTTGATGTCCGCGCCCTCGATGCGGCGAATGCGCATGGCGACGCCTGAGGCCATCGAGAAGCGGCGCTCCAGCAGCAGAAGATCACCGTCGGGAAGAAAATCACCGTCTGACACGTCATATTCGTTGTCCCGCTTGACGAAGAACATGCCCTTGCGCGGACCCTCCATCACGCCGGCAAAAATGTTGCCGTCCTTGTTCAGGCTCTTTTCGGTCACAGCAACACGTGCACCCTGCAACGGACTCTCATTCGACGCTTTGGTCAGGGTTTCAAAACCGCGGTTATCGCGCAACTCGCGCGCTGGAACGGGCAGCGGTTCCTCTTTGGCAGTGAACAACAAGGTTGCCTGGTCTAGCGTTCCGGTCGAGATGCGGTGGTTTCGCTCGAACGAAACGCTGACCTTGTCCCCATCGACCAGCAAGCCTTCCGCGTCCGTGTTCCACTTTTCCGACGTTCGCTTACCGTCTTGATCCGACATCTCAACAATGCGCACCTGATCGAAAGATGCGGCATGTCCTTCGCCGTCGCGACCGATTGCGCCGGAAATCCAGAAGCCATTGTCGGAAACGGCCAGCAACGCGCTGCCGGGAGCGGTAAAGCGCAGACCCGACAAGGATCCAAAATCGCGGTTGCCGGAGGTCCACTCAAGACCACCGTTGAACTCCAGCGGGCCAAAACGGGTTTCAGTGGAGCCGATGCGGAAATTTTCGATGGTTCGGCTTTTGACCTCAATATCTTGGGCAAAAGCGGCAGTTCCGCACAGCAGCGCTGATGCGAACAACAACTTTGAAGCTATTTCCACTCAGCGGCCCCTGCGGCGCGGCTGACCGGCAGCAGGCTTTTTCGCCCGCGACTGTTCTTCGGCAAAGAGTTCCGCCAACTGTTCAGTCATTGCACCGGCGAGTTCCTCGGCATCGACAATGGTGACGGCCTTGCGATAGTAGCGCGTCACGTCATGGCCGATACCAATGGCGATCAATTCGACCGGCGAGCGGGTTTCGATCATCTCGATGGCGGCACGAAGATGCCGTTCCAGATAGTTGCCGGGATTGACCGACAGCGTCGAATCATCAACCGGCGCGCCATCCGAAATCATCATCAGAATCTTGCGCTGCTCGGGGCGGGCGACAAGCCGGTTGTGCGCCCACAAAAGCGCCTCTCCGTCGATGTTTTCCTTCAAGAGCCCCTCGCGCATCATCAGGCCAAGATTGCGCTTGGCGCGCCGCCAGGGCTGGTCGGCGGATTTGTAGATGATGTGCCGAAGATCGTTGAGACGGCCGGGCGTCGCTGGTTTGCCGGAATGCAGCCACTTCTCACGCGCCATCCCGCCCTTCCAGGCCTTGGTGGTGAAGCCGAGAATCTCGACCTTGACGCCGCAACGCTCCAGCGTGCGGGCAAGAATATCGGCGCAGGTGGCAGCAACCGTGATCGGGCGGCCGCGCATCGAGCCGGAATTGTCGATCACCAGCGTCACCACCGTGTCGCGGAAATCCGTGTCACGCTCGCGCTTGAAAGAGAGCGGCTGCATCGGGTCAATGACGATGCGGGTCAGGCGCGACGGGTCGAGATAGCCTTCTTCAAGGTCGAACTCCCAAGCGCGGTTCTGTTGCGCGAGCAAGCGGCGCTGCAGGCGGTTGGCAAGCCGGCCGACGACGCCGGAAAGATTGTTGAGTTGTTTGTCGAGGAAGGCGCGCAAGCGATCCAGTTCCGCCTCGTCGCACAGTTGATCAGCGGAGACTTCCTCGTCAAACTCCTTGGTGAAAACCTTGTAGTCAAACTCCGGCGGCAAATTGGTGTAAGGCAATTCTGCACGGCGCGTTTCGCCAGGCGTCTCGGCTTCGGCATCATCGTCCGAATAATCTTCAGCGGTGGTTTCCGCGCCTTCGGTCGATTCGGACTCTTGGTTTTCATCGGACGGCTGGCTGTCTTCGGCGGGCGATTCTTCCGCACCCGAGTCGCCCTCGTCGCTTTGTTCGGACTCTTCGCCCGAACGCGGCTGTTCCTCGTCTGCCGAACTTTCTTCGCTCTCTGACGGGTCTTCCTCGGTGTATTCGTCAGCCATCTCCATCGAGACCAGCATGTCGCGTACCACACGGGCGAAACTCTGCTGGTCGGCAACGGAAGCATCGAGCGCCGCAAAGCGTTCGCCACCGCGCTCATTGATGAAATCGCGCCAGAGATTGACGACATTTGCCGCGCTGGGCGGCACAGGTTTGCCGGTCAGCTTTTCGCGCACGACGAGGGCCAGCGCCTCTTCAAGCGGCGCGTCAGCCTTTTCACGAATGTCGGCAAAGCGCGCCTTGGCGTATTTATCTTCGAGCATCACCGAAATGTTTTCGGCGACACCAGCCATGGCGCGCGAACCGATGCTCTCGCATCGCGCCTGTTCGACAGCGTCAAAAATTGCGCGGGCTTTTTGGCCTTCCGGTGCCAGTTGCGCATGAACCTTGGCGTCATGACAGGCGCGGCGCAGCGCCATCGAATCGCCGAGACCGCGGGTGATGGCGATCTCTTCGCGCGTCGGCTTCTTGGTAAATTCCGGCAGCCGCGCGCGATTGCCCGAGAGCGCCGGCTTCTCATTGGCGAAAACCACCTCCAGCTCGCCATCCGCCGCAATGGCGCGGACGGTGACTTTCATCGCCGTGCGCAAAGGATCGAGGTCAAGGAGACCTCGGGATTTTTCGCGGGATTGATTGGAAGCGGCCATCGCTGCTGCCGGTCAGGCCAGCACGACGTTGGTGTGCGATTCCGGCAAATCCTGCCCGAACGCACGCTGGTAAAACTCCGCCACGATGTTGCGTTCGAGTTCGTCGCACTTGTTGAGGAAGGTCAGGCGGAAAGCCATGCCGACATCCTTGAAAATATCGGCGTTTTCGGACCAGGTAATAACCGTGCGCGGCGACATGACCGTGGAAAGGTCGCCGTTGATGAAGGCCTGACGCGTCATGTCGGCAACGCGGACCATCTTGTTGACGATGTCACGGCCTTCCTTGTTCTGGTAGTGCTTGGACTTGGCCAGAACGATGGCGGCTTCATTGTCATGCGGCAGATAGTTGAGCGTGGTGACAATTGACCAACGGTCCATCTGTGCCTGATTGATCTGCTGCGTGCCGTGATAAAGGCCGGTGGTATCGCCAAGACCAACCGTATTGGCGGTGGCGAACAGGCGGAAAGCGGGATGCGGGCGGATGACGCGCGACTGGTCGAGCAATGTCAGCCGGCCGGACGATTCGAGCACACGCTGGATGACGAACATCACATCCGGACGGCCTGCGTCATACTCGTCGAACACCAGCGCGACATTGTTCTGGTAGGCCCATGGCAAAATGCCGTCGCGGAATTCCGTGACCTGCATGCCATCCTTGACGACGATCGCGTCCTTGCCGATGAGGTCAATACGCGAGACGTGACTGTCAAGATTGACGCGCACGCACGGCCAATTGAGGCGGGAGGCGACCTGCTCGATATGGGTTGACTTGCCTGTGCCATGATAGCCCGAAACCATCACACGACGGTTGAAGGCAAAGC
>JANMEX010000122.1:0-3519 GCA_031377485.1 Phyllobacteriaceae bacterium | reverse complement strand
CGCCTGCCCTCACCGACTTCATCTACATGGTGCGCGACACATCCTACATGTTCGTGACGGGGCCGGACGTGGTGAAGACTGTCACCAACGAGATCGTCACCGCAGAAGAACTCGGCGGGGCGGTGACGCATACGACCAAATCATCCGTGGCCGACGGGGCTTATGACAATGATGTCGAGACGCTGGAGCAGGTGCGGCGGCTGTTTGACTTTCTGCCACTGAACAACCGCGAGAAAGCGCCGGTGCGGCCATTCTTTGACGAGCCGGAACGCATTGAAATGCGGCTCGACACGCTAATTCCAGACAGTGCCAACAAGCCGTATGACATGAAGGAACTGATCCATGCGATTGCCGACGAGGGCGATTTCTTCGAGGTGCAAGAGGCATTCGCCCGCTCCATCCTGACCGGCTATATCCGCATCGAAGGCCAGACGGTCGGGGTGGTGGCCAACCAGCCGATGGTGCTAGCGGGGGTCCTGGATATGGATTCGGCGCGCAAGGCGGCGAAGTTCGTGCGCTTCTGCGACGCGTTCAACATTCCGATCCTGACGCTAGTGGATGTGCCCGGCTTTCTGCCCGGTACGGCGCAGGAATATGGCGGCGTGATCAAGCATGGAGCGAAGCTGCTGTTCGCCTATTCACAGGCGACTGTGCCGATGGTGACGCTGATCACCCGCAAAGCCTATGGCGGCGCGTATGACGTGATGGCTTCCAAACATATCGGTGCGGATGTGAACTATGCCTGGCCAACGGCGGAAATCGCCGTGATGGGCGCCAAGGGCGCGGTGGAAATCCTCTACCGCTCAGAACTCGACGACAAGGACAAAATCGCGGCGCGAACCAAGGACTATGAAGACCGTTTCGCCAACCCGTTCGTGGCTGCCGAACGCGGCTTCATCGACGAGGTGATCATGCCACATTCGTCAAGGAAGCGGATTGCACGGGCTTTTGCGGCTTTGCGGAAAAAGAACGCGAGCCAGCCGTGGAAAAAACACGACACGATGCCGCTTTAATCAACACCCGGAATTGGGCGAAAAATCATGTTCAAGAAAATCCTGATCGCAAACCGTGGTGAGATTGCTTGCCGGGTGATCAAATCGGCGAAAAAGCTCGGCATCAAGACGGTGGCGGTTTATTCGGATGCGGACCGTGATGCACTGCATGTGAAAATGGCTGACGAGGCTGTGCATATCGGGCCGGCGCCTTCAAACCAGTCTTACATCGTGATGGAAAAGATCATCGACGCGGTGAAACAGACGGGCGCGGAGGCCGTGCATCCAGGCTACGGGTTCCTTTCGGAGAATGCGAAATTTGCGCAAGCCTTGGCGGCAGCGGGCGGGGTGTTCATCGGGCCGACGGTCAGGGCCATCGAGGCGATGGGCGACAAGATCACCTCCAAGAAGATTGCAATGGAGGCGGGCGTTTCGACCGTGCCGGGCTTCATGGGGCTGATTTCGGACGCCGAGCACGCGGTCAAGATCTCGCGTGAGATTGGCTATCCGGTGATGATCAAGGCATCGGCAGGCGGCGGCGGCAAGGGAATGCGCGTTGCGTTCTCGGACGAGGAGGCACGTGAAGGTTTTGCTCTGTCACGCTCCGAGGCCAAAAACTCGTTTGGCGATGACCGGATTTTCATCGAAAAATTCGTGACGCAGCCGCGCCATATCGAAATTCAGGTGCTGGGCGATCAACATGGCAATGTGATTTATCTGGGCGAACGCGAATGCTCGATACAGCGGCGGAACCAGAAGGTGGTCGAAGAAGCGCCCTCGCCTTTCCTTGACGAGGCAACGCGAAAAGCGATGGGCGAACTGGCGGTGGCGCTGGCCAAGGCGGTCGGGTATTTCTCAGCGGGCACGGTCGAGTTCATCGTCGATGGGACCCGCAATTTCTACTTCCTCGAGATGAACACCCGCCTGCAAGTGGAGCATCCGGTGACAGAGCTGATCACCGGCGTTGACCTTGTGGAAAAGATGATCCGCGTGGCGGCGGGCGAGCCGCTGGGCATGACACAGGATGATGTGAAGCTGAACGGCTGGGCGATCGAGAGCCGCCTTTATGCCGAGGACCCGTATCGAAATTTCCTGCCGTCGATCGGACGTCTGTCGCGCTACCGTCCACCGGCGGAGGGCGTTCGCGCTGACGGGACAATCTTGCGCAATGACACCGGCGTTTACGAGGGCGGCGAGATTTCAATGTATTACGATCCGATGATCGCCAAGCTATGCACTTGGGCCCCCGACCGGCTGACCGCGATTGATGCGATGGCGCAGGCTTTGGATGATTTCGAGGTGGACGGCATTGGACACAACCTGCCGTTTTTATCAGCGGTTATGGGTCATGAACGGTTCCGCTCGGGCAATATAACGACGGCGTTCATTGCCGAAGAATTTCCGGATGGGTTTCAGGGTGTAACAGCTGATGCTGCGCAGCTGCGCGATCTGGCGGCGATTGCGGTCGCCATGCAGGTGACACGCGAAGAGCGGGCGACGCAGACTTCCGGCACGATGGAAAACCACAAGCGCAAGCTTGGCGCGGACTGGGTTGTCAGCAGCAAGACGGACTCGTTTGCGGCGCATGTCACCCATGATGGCGCAGCCTTGAAGATTTCATTGGATGGTGACGCAGCGTTGGCGTTGGAGAGCGACTGGAAGCCGGGGCTGCCACTGGCGAAATTTACCGTCGACGGGCGCAGGCTTTCGGTGAAAGTCTCGTTCAACGGTTCGCACCTGCGCCTTCGCCACCGCGGCATCGATATTTCCATGACAGTTCGACGCCCGCGCGTGGCTGAGCTTGCCGGACTGATGCTGGTGAAAGTGCCCAAGGACACGTCACGTATGTTGCTGTGCCCGATGCCAGGTCTTGTGCGGGCGATATTGGTGAGTGTCGGCGACACTGTGGAAGCCGGTCAGGCGCTGGCGATGGTCGAGGCGATGAAGATGGAAAATGTGCTGCGCGCCGAGCGCAAGGCGACAGTCAAGCGGATTGCGGCTGTGACGGGCGCGAGCTTGGCGGTGGACGAATTGATTATGGAGTTTGAGTGATGGGCAAGACCAACCTCGCCGACTGGCAAAAACTCGCGACAAAAGAACTGAAGGCCGAACCTGCCCCGCGCCAGACGCCGGAAGGCATCGACATCAAGCCGCTGTATACAGCCACTGATGTGGCGGGGATTGAGCATCTGGACTCGTTACCCGGCTTTGCGCCGTTTGTGCGCGGACCGCGCGCGACCATGTATGCGGGGCGGCCGTGGACGATCCGGCAATATGCGGGCTTTTCGACAGCGGCAGAATCCAATGCGTTTTACCGCAAGGCGCTGGCTGGCGGGCAGAAAGGTCTGTCAGTTGCGTTCGATCTGGCCACGCATCGGGGCTATGATTCCGACCATCCGCGCGTCGCCGCAGATGTCGGCAAGGCGGGCGTGGCGATTGACAGTGTAGAAGACATGAAAATCCTGTTCGACGGGATTCCGCTTGGCGACATGTCTGTGTCCATGACGATGAACGGCGCAGTGATCCC
>JANMEX010000028.1:0-2439 GCA_031377485.1 Phyllobacteriaceae bacterium | reverse complement strand
CCCATGTCGATCTGCATCAGGAAGCGGTCATTCTTGAAATACTCATGCTCGGCCAAAATCTTCTCGGCCACCTCGTTCGGGTTGCCGACCAGCAGTGCGCCGCGTGGGCCTCGGCCCGCTTCATATTGGCCGCGCGTCACTGGCCCCCAGCCGCGCTCGCGCCCGATCCTGCCAAACATCTCGGCATATGGCGGGAAGTAGGTATCGGCAGCGTCGCGCGAATCTTCTGCAATAAATCCGTGCGAGTTGATACCGACCTTCAGCACCTCCGGCGCATGGCCTGCCTTCGCTCCCGCCTCACGGTATAGGTCCACCAAGGGCGCAAACCGGTGCGGCTCGCCTCCAATGATGGCAATGGCCAGTGGCAGCCCAAGCGTTCCTGCCCGCACCACAGATTGCGGCGTGCCGCCCACCGCGATCCACACCGGCAGCGGCGACTGAACCGGCCGCGGCCAGATCCCCGCCTTTAGCAGCGGCGCGCGTACTGTGCCTTGCCAGGTCACCGGATTGTTGTCGCGCAGGTTCAACAACAGGTCGAGCTTCTCGGAAAACAGCCTGTCATAATCGTTCAAATCATAGCCAAACAGCGGATAGCTCTCAATGAACGACCCGCGCCCGGCCATAATCTCCGCGCGGCCGTTCGAGATCAGATCCACCGTCGCATATTCCTGAAACACTCGCACGGGATCATCCGACGACAATACCGTCACTGCGCTCGTCAGCCGTATCCGCTTCGTCTTCGCCGCTATCGCTGCCAACACCACAGCGGGCGTCGAGATCGCAAAATCCGGCCGGTGATGCTCGCCAATGCCAAATACATCCAGTCCAACTTCATCAGCCAGCACCGCCTCTTCGAGCAAATTCGTCATGCGCTGCTGAAAAGAAATGGTGGCCCCGGTCGTCGGGTCCGCGCCGGTTCCGGCAAATGTATAGAGGCCGAGCTGCATGAGTTGATGCTCCTGTTCGATTTCAACATAAACACGCCTGCGCCTCTTTTGAAGGAAGCACAGGCGTGTTTGTCGGCAACAGGAATGTTACCAATGTCAGCTCTTGGTTGTCGCCTTCTCGCGTGTCGCCCATAAGGATCCAAGAACACCGGCTGCCAGAATGCCGACTGTAATCGTCAGTGACAGCGTCGGCGGGATCTTGGCCAGGCCCAGCATGTCGGCAACGAAGATTTTCGAGCCGATGAAAATCAGAACCACGGAGAGAGCGTATTTGAGATACACGAACCGGTCGATCATTGCTGCAAGGGCAAAGTAGAGCGCCCGCAAGCCAAGGATCGCGAAGATATTCGAGGTGTAGACGATGTATGGATCCGTGGTGATCGCAAAGATCGCCGGGATCGAGTCCACCGCGAAAATCAAGTCGGCAAATTCCACCAGCACCAGCGCCAGAAACAACGGCGTCATGAAAGATTTCATTTTGCCTTTGGCGTCTTTCTGCCGGACAAAGAATCGCTCGCCCTGCAACTCGTCTGTCACCGGAAAGCGCTGCTTCATGAACTTGAGAACCGGATTGTTCGCCACATCATAGTGGCTGTCTGCGCTCATCAGCATTTTGATGCCGGTGAAGATCAGGAAGGCGGCAAAGACATACAGCACCCAGCCAAAATTCTGCACCACCGCCGCGCCCGCCGCGATCATGATGCCGCGCAGGACAATCACACCTAGGATGCCGTAGAGCAGCACGCGGTGCTGGTATTGTTTTGGAATTGCGAAGTAGGAGAAAATCATTGCAATGACGAAGACATTGTCCATCGCCAGCGATTTTTCGATGATAAAGCCTGTCAGATATTCCAGTCCCGCCTTTTCGCCGGATTGAAACCAGATCCAGCCGCCGAATGCGAGGCCAAGGGAAATATAGAACGCGGAAAGCAAAAGGCTTTCGCGTATGCCGATTTCTCGGGATTTCTTGTGAAAAAGGCCAAGGTCAATAACCAGAAGTACAAGCACAATTGCGACGAACAAGGCCCACATCCAAACGGGCTTGCCCATCATGTCAAACATGAGGAATTCCATAGCGTTCGCTCTCACCGGACTGATGAACCGAAGGGATCGCGCCTGCCGGTCTCAAAAAAGACCAGCCGCCAATCCCGCAGCCCCGACATCACGGACTATCCGGCGTCTCCGTCAGAGGGGCCCGGTGCTGCGAACAATTGCGAAATGGGAATTGATTTTGGCTGTTTCAAGAGACTGGCAAAACTCTATTTTGTTGACATGCTGCGCCGGACCACCTAGAGACCCGCCAGCTTCAGCCAGAAATGGCCGGAGCATTTACGTGTCCCGTGAGTCGACCCAAGCTTTTGTGGTTGATTCTGTCAGAGACCAACAGGTCTCAGAGGAGGGCGCGTTTCCCACACGGGGCGGATGGTCTGCGCCGTGGCAAACTTTTGAGGAAATGCGATGAGCAAGCGCGAGTCAGCCAAATACAAACTCG
>JANMEX010000002.1:0-8719 GCA_031377485.1 Phyllobacteriaceae bacterium | reverse complement strand
GCGTGTGACCGGTTCGGTCGTGGTGAAGCGCGGCGATTGCAGGTTTGCGCCCTTGATCAGTTCAAGCGTAGCTTCGACATTCATCTGGCTTTCGATGGCTGTGCCGCAGACTTCACCATCTCCCTGTGCCGCGTGGGTATCGCCGATGGAAAACAGCGCGCCGTCCACTTCGACCGGCAGATAAAGCGTCACACCGGCCGTCAGGTCACGGATATCGAGATTGCCGCCGACGCGGCGCGGCGGGACAACCGAATGTAAACCCGGTTCTGCGGGGGCCAGTCCAATCGTTCCGGCGAACGGTTTCAGCGGCACTTTGCCGCCTGGGCCATAAAGTGCCGGCGTCATGCCGATGGCATCATATTTCCAGACATGCAGCGCTGGGTCTTTGAACTGATCGGCCAGCAAACCGAAGCCCGGAATGTTTGCAGTCCATCCAGAACCGGACGGGATGAATTTTCTCAATGTGACCTTGATTGCATCGCCGGGTTTGGCACCTTCGACATAGACTGGACCAGATACCGGGTTGATTTTGCCAAAATCCAATGCGGCGAGGGTCTCAAGTGTCGCGTCTGCGCCAAGTTGACCGGCAGAGGAATCCGAGCATTCGAAATGGATTGTCTCGCCGGATTTGGCGACGACAGCAGGCTCAAAATCGCGGTTCCAGCCAAAATGATGCTGGGCGCGGTGAATAGTATGGGTGCAGGCAACGCACATGATTTTCCTCCTGATTGGATGTCCTCCGCCGTATGAGGCGGAGGATTTTTCAATGGCGCAGCGTTACTTCACGAAGATCGCGTCGTAATTGATAACGCGGGTCGGATCGATGTAGATGTTATCCGCGCCGCCCATGCGGGCAGACTTGGCAACCACGCGGCGCTCGTTCGTCACCGGAATCCAAGGCGCATCAGCCATGATGTCAGTGAAGATTTTGCCCCAGGCGGCAGTGCGTTCGGCCGACTTTGCAGGGTCGGACATTGAGTCAGCGGCAACAGCGCGCTTGTCCATTTCCGGGTTGCAATACCATGACCAGTTCCAGCCGCCCTGCACCGCACCGGCGCAGCCAAGGATCGGTCCATAGAAGTTGGAGGCATCCGGGAAATCGGCAATCCAGGCCATGCCGCCTGACCAGATCATCGGCGCTTCACCTTCGGTACCGCCGGCGGCAATCACGTTGGACTGCGCCAGCGAGCGCACTTCAGCCTTGACGCCGATGGCCGCGAGATCCTGCTGGATCGCCTGTGCCACACGCGGCTGCGGATCTGTGTTGGTTGAGTAGAGTACAGTCTCGAAGCCATCAGGGAAGCCGGCCCCGGCAAGCAGCGCCTTTGCCTTTTCCACATCATAGGCATAGCCGGTGTAGGCCTTGTCATAGCCCGGCATCAGCGGCGGCAAAGGCTGGTTGGCGGCAAGTGCACGACCATTGAGCAAACGCGTGATGCGCTCCTTGTTGACAGCCATGTTGACCGCCTGACGCACCTTCACATTGTCGAACGGCTTCACTTTGACGTTGAGTGTCACGTAACCGGTGTGCAGCTGATCGCCGTCCACCAGAATGTTTGCGCCTTCCGGCGAATTCTTGACTTCGAGGAACTTGGCCGGTGGCACGCCGTCGCCGGCAACGTCGACTTCACCTTTCTGCAAACGCAAAAGCGCGACCATCGGGTCCTGGCCGATTTCAACTGTGAACTTGTCGATGTGCGGCACGTTCGGCATGAAATAATCCGGATTGCGCTCGAACACCATGCTCTGGCCGATGGTCCAGTCTTTCAAGATGAATGCACCGGAACCGAGCGGCTTCTTGCCGAAATCCGCGCCGGCAGCTTCAACGGCTTCTTGCGGTACGACGGAAGCGAAGTTGATCGCCAGAACATGCAGGAACGTTGCGTCCGGGCGCGACAACTTGAAGACGACGGTGTAATCGTCCGGCGTCTCAATGCCGGAAAGCATGTCGGCCTTGCCACCCGATACATCCTCATAGCCGACAATCGAGCCGAAGAAGCCGGCACCCGGTCCCTGCGTTTTCGGATTGACCGCACGCGAGATCGAATAGGCAACATCCTTGGCAACAAGTTCGCGGCCATTGGTGAACTTTACGCCATGGCGCAGTTTGAATGTGTAGGTCTGTCCGTCCGGAGCAACTTCAAAGCTTTCGGCAAGTGACGGGATAAGCTCAGGCGTACCGGGTGTGTAATCCATCAGGCGCGAATACAGGCTTTTGATCATCGACCAATTGGTCCAGTCATAACCGATTGCAGGATCAAGCGTGGCAATATCGTCCTTGTAGGTGATGACGATGTCGCCGCCTTGCTTTGGCGCATCTTCTGCCCAGGAAGGCATGGGCAGAATGGCGAGCGCCATCGCGACGGTCGAATATTTCAGCCAGTTCTTGAACATGTAGTACCCCTGTTATGGTTTGTGTTCATTTCAGCTTGCACGAATACGCGGATCGATCAGCGGAGCTGTCAGATCAGCGATGAGATTGCCAACAACGATGGCAAATGCGGAAACGAGCGTGACGCCCATGATGATTGGAATATCGACCTGCTGGATAGCCTGCCAGGCAAGCTGGCCGATGCCCGGCCAGCCGTAAACGGCTTCAACAACCACAACGCCGCCCATGAACTGGCCGATATCGATGCCGATCATTGCGATAATCGGCAGCAGCGCGTTCGGCAACGCATGGCGCAGTATGATGCGCGCGGACGACAGGCCTTTGGCGCGGGCCGTGCGGACATAATCCTGATTGAGAACATCCACCATCGCGGAGCGCGCCATGCGGGCGTACCAGCCGGCACCCAATATTCCGAGCGTGGTGGCAGGCAAAATGACGTGGGCGAATGTGCCGTACCCGCTCATCGGAAACCAGCCAAGCGTGATCGCAAAAACGTAAAGCAGCAGCAGCGCGACGAGGAACTGGGGTGCGGAGACGCCGACGAAAGATGTCATCATCACCAGATTGTCGATGAAGCTGCCACGCTTTACGGCAGCGGTTATGCCAAGGATCAGGCCCAGAACGACCTCGATGAAAATGCCCGCAGCCATCAGCACAAGCGTGGCAGGCAGACGCGACCAAATCAGCGTCGCCACTTCCGTTTTCTGCGCATACGAGCGGCCGAAATTTCCCTGAACAAGTCCACTCAGATAATGCCAGAATTGTACCAGCAAAGTTTGGTCGAGCCCGAGTTCATGGCGGATGTTGGCAACGGTTTGCGCCGTGGCGCTGCGCCCGGCGATCATCCGCGCGGGGTCGGCGGGCATGGCGTAAAGCAGCACGAATGCAATCGCCGCGACGCCAAACAAAATCAGCAAGGCTTGTGCCAGCCGCCGGATCAGAACAGATGCCATGTCAGCCCCTGCCCCGCAGCGTCGGATCAAGGATGTCGCGCAGCGCATCGCCAACCAAATTGAATGACAATGCGGTCAACAAGATCACTGCACCGGGAATGAACACCAGCCAGGGCGCAGACTGGAAATAGCTTTGGCTTTCAAAAATGATATTTCCCCAAGATGGCTGCGGCGGCTGGACGCCGATGCCGAGGAACGACAGAGTTGCTTCAAGCAGCACGGTGGTCGCAATGCCAAGCGTGCCCCAGACAATGGCCGTCGGGATGAGATGCGGCAGGATATGCCGGAACAGGATGCGCCCATGCCCTGCGCCAAGTGACCGCTCGGCAAGTATGAAATCGCGCTCCACCAGCCCGCGTGTTTCAGTGTAGACAATGCGTGCCACCTGCACCCAGTTGACCAGCGCGATAACCATGGCGACGATCCAAAGACTGGGGCGCAGAAGTGCCGCCAGCACGATGGCAAGCAACAGCGCCGGAAAGGCCATCATCAAATCGGTGAAGCGCATGAGCATGTTACCCACCCATCCGCGCAGGTAACCAGCGAGAATTCCCACCATTAGTCCGATGGTGACAGCAATACCATTTGCGACCAGACCGATGATCAGCGAGGTGCGCGCGCCAAACAGCAGCCGCGAAAAAAGATCACGTCCCAGCGTATCCGTGCCAAGCGGAAACTGGGCGCTGGGCGGCAACGGCGCACCTTCCAGAGTCAGCCCGTCAAACATTTGTTCATCGGGACTGTAGGGTGCCAGAACTGGTGCAAACACAGCCATCAACACAACAAGTGCCACAATTACCAGCCCGAACAGCGCGGCAGGTCTGTGCAAAATTGCCTTCAACGCGCCCATCAGCCAACCTCCGGCAGGGATTCGGTTCCGGCGAGGAACGAGGCAGCCATGCTTTCCAGCGGCAGGCGGCGGCGCATGGCATTGCTGCGTAGAACCGCGTATGCGTCTTCTTCCGAAAGATTTCTGGACGCCATCAATGACTTGACCGCGCCGTGAACGAGCGGGCGCATACGGATGCGTTCTTCAAATTGTTCAACGCGTTCGCGCCCGGCTTTCCGCTCTTCGTGAATGGCAATGGCCATGACAAGTGCCGGATAGACGGCAGAAGCGGCAAGCGGCTTTGCGATAATCGCCCCTGCGCCGACATTCATTGCCCAGGCAATCCGGCTTGGTGCTTCTGAACCAAGCAACGCCACAACCGGACAGGCCGCGTTTTCCGCCCCGCTCCATGGCAGAAGCTCATCCCAGCCCTGGTCGGCATCAACCAAAACAAGATCAGGCAAATTTCCGGCTCCCAAAGGCGCAAACGACGCCTCAACAGAAAAGCCAAGAAGCCGAAGCTGGCGCGTCAGCCGTTCGGTGTTGCTGTCATTGCGATGCAGAAGAATCGCACGCCAGCCGCTGAAATTCGGGGTTTGCCTCATGAAACCACCCGGAGTTGCGGTCGGCGATTATTACGCTGTCCTGTCAGATACGGATCAGCATTGACCGCCGGAAGCGAAGCGATGATATCAAAACCCCTCGCGTCATTGATGCGACCAAGGTGAAATGGCAGCGCGGCGTGATGTGTTGCAGAATCGATGTGAATGGGTCCTAGCACCGTTGCAGACGTCATCGAATAGAGTTGATGGCGCACGGCCAGCGGTTCGTCTGTGCCGGCGCTGTGGATCGCTTCGATGCACAGTTTGACCGAAGCAAAAGCACCGGCAAAGAAATTTGAGATCCGGCGCTCCGGGCCAAACTTTTCCGCAAACACAAGTTTGAACGCGCGATTGTCGTCAGTGGCCAAACTGTCGAAATAGCAAGCTGCGGCCAGTTGTCCGATACCGCCTTGTGGACCCAAATCATCAAGTTCACATTCACTCAAGTCGCAACTTACCACGGGGCAGTGTTCCGGCTTGAAGGCAGGATTTCGTTCGCCAAGGTCACGCATTGCAGCCAGAAACGCATAGCTGGACGGCCCGATCAGATTGTTCAGCACGAAGCTCGGATGCGTGCGCTCAATATCGGCGATCAACCGGTCAACAACAGTCTCCTCGAATGGCAGACAGCGCTCGCCAAGCACCTCGCCGCTCGCGGCATTTATCAGTTCGCGGGCTAGCCGGTTCATCTCCCAGCCCCAAACATAATTGGCGCCGACCAGATACGGTCGCTTGCCGAAGCGAGGCAACAAATAGTCAAACATCGGAACGAGGTGCTGGTTAGGGCAAGCGCCGGTATAGATCACGTTGGCGTTTGCCTCAAAACCTTCATACGGACAGGTGTACCAGAGAAGCCCGTCATGCTTTTCAACGACCGGGATAATCTCTTTGCGCGCCGCCGATGTTATGGTCCCTATAATGTGTCGGCAGCCGACATCGCGCAACATCGCGCGGGCACCTTCAACATAGTCATTCATATTACCCTGCGGATCGACAAACACAGGCTCGACCAAGCCGGGCAAGACACGGGCGCATTGCTCAATGGCAAACTGTGCACCGTCCCGGCACTCACGCCCGATGGCGGCATAAGGCCCGGTGGTAGAATAGAGTATGCCGATCTTGAACGTCTTGCGCATCGTTCCACCAAATAAAAAACCCCACGATGCAATTCCGCTTTTTGCGGAGCATCATGGGGCCAAACTGCCCGGTGACCACCAAGGGTCATTTCATAAGGTGCACAATTTGAACACCTGAAGGCTCGATACAAGTACGCGTCAGTGCATGTTGTCAAGCGCTCTTAGCAAATCCCGAAATATGCCAACATTTCCATTCCTCGACATTCGCGGTGGACCAATCGCGGGGCAGCTTCGTCGCGGGTTGAATAACAAAGGGAAGGATGCATCCCGGAACATTTGCGCAAAACTCTGCTGGGCGTACCATGTCCAAATCACCGTTTGTCGACGATCCCCGAGGGTCGCCGTGCGAAGTCATTGCTGGACAGCGCGAGTTTGCCATCCATTTGGCTACAAACCCAACAGCAGTGGGTCGATATGCATTCAATTCACAACTGAACCGAAAACGGTAGGGAGTAGTGACAAAAATCGCAGCGTTCTTCAGCTTAGGAACCCATTCGGAAGCCAAATATTACAAATGGTACCGCAACGGAATTTGCCGTCAAATAACTATCTGAATTCACTAAGGTTTTGGTGAGCGCGCAGGGGGTCGAACCCTGGACCTACTGATTAAAAGTCAGTTGCTCTACCAGCTGAGCTACACGCTCCCGATGCAGTTAACCTGCGGAAGTGACGCGGTAATAAGGGCAGCCGATGTGAAGGTCAACACCTTGAAGCAAAAAGACGAGCACTTCACAGGAAATTTCGGCCCTTGCCGAAGTCTTACAGCGCCCTAACGTAAAAATTGGTCAGGTGAAACTTTTCTGCGCCTGTTACCGTACCTTTGGATATCGGCAAAAAGGGTTTCCATCATGTCCTTTGCATATCGAATTCGCATGATATTGATCGCGATCAGCGCGCTTGTCTCATCAACATTCGCGCTTCAGGCAGACGAAGCCTCAAAAGCCAACGCCCAAAACATTATCCGCAGCCAGATTGAAGCATTCAAATCTGGTCAGGATGCGCTGGCCTACTCTTTTGCCTCGCCGACCATCCAAGGGTTTTTCCCGAACGTTCCTGCTTTTATTGATATGGTCAAACGAGGCTATGCGCCGGTTTACAGCCCGCGCAACTATGACTTCGGCCGCACCAAAGAGCCTGCGGACGGAACGATTGTTCAGGAACTGCTGGTGACCGGTCCCGACGGCAAACCGTGGACGGCCCTTTACACGCTTGTTCGCCAGCCTGACGGATCCTGGAAAATCAATGGCGTGCAGGTTTTGGCGGGAGACGATTCGTCTGCCTAGATGGTCGCCAAATCGCCCCGCGCCCAACCTTCCTGTGTCGCCGCGGTGAAAGCCTCAAACCGGCTTTCGTCAATGGATGCACGGATGCCCTGCATCAGGTGTTGATAGTAGGAAAGATTGTTCCACGTCAGCAACATGCCGCCAAGCGCCTCGCCTGACTTTATAAGGTGATGAAGGTAGGCCCGAGAATAATCCCGCGCCGCAGGACAATCGCTTTCCTCGTCGAGCGGACGCGGATCATCGGCATGGCGGGCGTTGCGCAGGTTGACCTTGCCACGCCGTGTATAGGCAAGGCCGTGCCGCCCTGCCCGCGTCGGCATCACGCAATCGAACATGTCGATGCCGCAACCGACCGACTTCAAAATATCATCCGGTGTGCCAACACCCATCAGATAGCGCGGCTTGGTTTGCGGAAGCACCGGCAGCGTCACCTCCAGCATCGCCAACATTACCGCCTGCGGCTCGCCGACTGCCAATCCGCCCACCGAATAGCCGGGCAAATCCATGGCCGTCAGCGCCTCTGCCGAACGGATACGCAAGTTAGGCTGATCGCCGCCCTGCACAATACCGAACATCGCCTTGCCCGGCTGTCTTCCAAATTGGGTCCACGACCGTTCTGCCCAGCGCAACGAAAGCTCCATCGCCCGCTCAATCTCCTGCGGTGTCGCAGGCAGCGCCACACATTCATCAAGCTGCATTTGGATATCAGAGCCAAGCAGCGTCTGGATTTCAATCGAACGCTCCGGCGTCATCTCATAGGCGCGCCCGTCAATGTGCGATCGGAATGTCACGCCATGCTCGTTGAGTTTGCGAAGTTTCGACAGCGACATCACCTGAAACCCACCCGAGTCCGTCAGGATCGGATGCGGCCAGCGGGCAAACTCATGCAGACCGCCAAGCCGCGCAATGCGCTCGGCCGACGGGCGCAGCATCAGATGATAGGTGTTGCCAAGGATGATGTCGGCGCCAACGCCCCGCACCTGGTCCATATACATGGCCTTGACCGTGCCCGCGGTGCCAACCGGCATGAACGCCGGCGTGCGCACGGTGCCTCGCGGCATGGTGATCGCGCCGCGCCGCGCCTTGCCGTCGGTATTCAACAGCGTGAATTTGAACTCGTCTGACACTCAAAGACCTCTCGGCAAAATCAGGCTGGCATCGCCATAGGAATAGAAGCGGTATTCTTTCTCGATCGCATGCCGGTATGCGCCGCGCATCACATCCATGCCCGCCAGCGCCGACACCAGCATGAACAATGTCGAGCGAGGCAGATGGAAATTGGTCATCAGCCCGTCGATATATTTGAACCGGTAGCCCGGCGTGATGAAAATATCCGTCGCTCCGGACCATGCTTGCAGTTTTCCATGTTCGTCGGCTGCGCTTTCGAGAAGCCGAAGCGAGGTTGTCCCAATCGAAATGATCCGTCGTCCTTGCGCCTTCGCGGCATTCAAGGCCTTTGCAGTCTCTGCGCTGACATGGCCGATCTCATGATGCATCTTGTGGTCATTGGTGTCGGCCGCCTTG
>JANMEX010000504.1:0-22258 GCA_031377485.1 Phyllobacteriaceae bacterium | reverse complement strand
CCGCCTGAAGCCGGAAGACCGCAAGGCGGCGGTGGTCTTGTCCAGATCGCTGAATCGGGCAGGGGAACTCATCGCCTCCGGCGAGCGCAACATTGCCGCCATGCGAAAGGCCGTACGCGACATGCTCAAGTCTGAACCGCGCGGGTTGATCGAAGCCGTGGACTTGCGCGATGCGGCGACGCTTCAGCCTGTCTCAGGAACCATGTCCCGCCCGTCAGTCATCTTGTTGACCGTCAAATTCGGCTCCGTTCGTCTGATAGACAACCGGGTTTATGCACCGTAACGTCCGCCCAAAATGAAAGGCCGACCATGTCCATCGAACCCACCACCCGCCGCCTGACCGCCCCGGATATCCGTGCAAGAAAAGGCGTGACACCAATTGTCTCGCTCACGGCCTATCACGCGCACACCGCGGCGATTGTTGATAAATATGCGGATTTCATGCTGGTCGGCGACAGTCTCGGCATGGTCATGCATGGCATGGATTCCACCATTGGCGTGCCGCTCGACCTGATGATCATGCATGGCCGCGCCGTGGTGCGCGGGTCCAAGCAGGCGCTGGTTGTCGTCGATATGCCATTTGGAACCTACGAGGAAAGCCCGGCGGAAGCGTTCCGCAACGCTGCCAAGATCATGAAGGAAACCGCCTGCGGTGCTGTCAAACTCGAAGGCGGCAAGCGCATGGCCGAGACGATCAATTTCCTCGCGGAACGTGGCATTCCGGTCATGGCCCACATCGGCCTGACCCCGCAGGCGATCAACACGATGGGCGGCTTCAAGACGCAAGGCCGTGATGTTTCGCAGTGGCCGTCGATCAAGGAGGACGCCCGCGCCGTGACGGAAGCTGGAGCTTTTGCCGTTGTGCTTGAGGGCATTGTCGAACCGCTCGCAGCTGAAATCACCCGAGAGATCGCGATCCCGACCATCGGTATTGGCGCATCAAAGGAATGCGACGGCCAGATTTTGGTCCTCGAAGACATGTTGGGGCTGAACCCGCGTGTGCCGAAGTTCGTCAAGAAATACGGGGCCGTGGGCGACGCCATTGAGGCGGCAGTCTCGGCCTATGCGCAGGATGTCAAAACCCGCGCCTTTCCGACCGAAGACCATGTTTACACATTGAAGAAGCAAGGAAACTGATCAATGAAGCGTCTTATCCTGTCTGCCGCGTTCGCGCTCATGGCCGCACCGGCCTTTGCGCAAGATCCGACGGAAGCCGTGCAGTATTTCTACAATGACCCGGGTTCTGAACTGGCAACCGAAAATCGCGACCGTTTCGTCGGCAAGGCCAAGGAAGTTCTCGACGCCGCCGACAAGGAAGCCGACAGTGACAACGGTGCCTGCATCGATTTCATGCTGTCAGTTGATGGGCAGGATTTCGATGAGGATGAGCTGAAAAAATCACTGAATCTGGCCGGTGCCATGGCCGGAGACAGCGCCTCCGTTGAGGCGACATTCAAGCAGTTCGGCGAAGATGTCAAAATCAACTGGACACTCGAAAAAGTCGGCGATGAATGGAAAATTTCGGATATCGCCTCGGCCAAGAACGACTGGAAGCTGACGACCATCGATTGTTCGGCAATACCGGCGCAATAAGCGCTTCAGGCCGCTGACGCAGACACACTTTCACACTGCTGACGCAGACACTTGGCATTCCGCCTTTGCGCCTGTATAGACGCGCCAACCCCAAAGTTGGCCGCGTTTGCGGCCGCATTTCAAACCTGACAGGATGATAAAAATGGCGATTGAACGCACCTTTTCGATGATCAAGCCGGATGCAACACGGCGCAACCTCACCGGCGCCATCACCAAGATGCTGGAAGATTCCGGCCTGCGCGTCGTTGCCTCCAAGCGCGTATGGATGTCGCTGCGCGAAGCCGAAGGCTTTTACGCCGTTCACAAGGAACGTCCGTTCTTTGGCGAATTGACCGAATTCATGTCCTCCGCCCCGACCATTGTTCAGGTTCTGGAAGGTGAAAACGCCATCGCCAAGAACCGCGAAGTGATGGGTGCCACCAATCCGGCAAACGCTGCTGACGGCACAATCCGCAAGGTTCATGCTTTGTCGATCGGCGAAAATTCCGTTCACGGCTCCGACGCTCCGGAAACCGCTGCGCAGGAAATTGCCTACTGGTTCGCAGGCACCGAAATCGTTGGCTGAATCTAATTTGGAGAGACAAACTCCAAACCATTGATTTGAAACAAAAAGCCGGGGCGGAAGTTCCCGGCTTTTTTTATTGTGTTCTCACTGTTCCGACAATTGCTTGACCGCAGTCAAAACGCCCACATCCGGATTGCCTGCGCAATATTCGCCGATCGCTTTGCCTGCCGCTTCCATCGCGCCGAGATCCATGGTCGTGTCGCCGGCCTGCCCGCCGAAATAGCCGTGCACCCATGTGAAAAAGAAGCCGCTGTCCTCTTCCGACATGCTGGCCAGATCAGAGCATTTGACCGTCCCAAGGTCGATGACCTCAGCTTTTGCTGGCATGGTGGCGGCAGCCATCAGCAGTCCGATGGCCAGAAGTTGTTTTTTCATGAACATAGTCCCCCGAAATCAGTGAGAAGTTGTATTGCGACAAGGCAAAGCATGTCGTGTTCTTTATGCTTTGGCTAGAGCATTTCCGAATTTGATGGCACATCGAGCGCTCAACGAATATGCGACAAGACTGAGTGTTGGGGCCTTTCAACTATTCGAAGAAACCTTAATAGGTGCTGGAAAAAAGAGAACAGCTTCAGCTACAAGGCCAAGGTAAAATAAGGGTCGGACAGGCCATTTCGGCCCATGCAAAAAGGTTTCACCATGACCATTCCCGCGCTTATGCAGGCCGTCCATCTCCTGAGTCACGGTGGTTATGACAGACTGGTCTACAAAACGGACGTTCCGGTCCCTGTTCCTGCCGATGGTGAAGTGCTGATCAAAGTGTTTGCTGCAGGCATCAACAACACGGATATAAACACGCGACTCGGCTGGTATTCATCAGCCATCACCACAGCCACCAGCGGTGCATTGACTTCTTCGCCATCCGTCGACACTGGCGATTGGTCCGGGCAGGGGCTGCATTTCCCGCGCATTCAAGGCGCGGATGTTTGCGGCATTGTCGTTGCTGTTGGCCAGCATGCCCCTGAAGTCTTGATTGGCCAGCGTGTCATCGTCCAAAGTTGCCTGTTGTCGTTGGCGCAAGGCGCTTTCACACCTTTCCTCGGCTCGGAGCGTGATGGTGGTTTTGCCGAATATGTCTCCGCACCGGCGGGCGATGTTTATCCGGTAGCCACCACTCTCACCGATGCCCAACTCGCCGCAGTTCCCTGCGCCTATGGGACTGCCGAAAATTTGCTGGAGCGGGCGGGCGTAAAATCTGGCGAGACAGTTTTGATCACCGGCGCATCCGGCAACGTTGGTATCGCGCTGGTCCAGCTTGCCAAGCGTCGCGGCGCAAATGTGACGGCCGTTGCGGGCAAAGCCAAACATGCCGCAATGCGTGAAATTGGTGCAAACCATTGCCACGAAACCGGCCAGTCGGTTCTTGGCGCAATTGGCAAAGACGCCATGGACGTCGTGGTCGATGTTGTCGGCGGCCCGCAGTGGCCGGAGCTTCTGGATGTCTTGCGTCCACGCGGACGCTACGCCTGTTCCGGTGCCATCGCCGGACCGCTTGTCGAACTCGACTTGCGAAAACTCTACCTGAAAGACCTCACCTTTTTCGGCTGCACAGCGCAGGCCCGCCAGGTTTTCCCGGCCATTATCGGCTATCTTGAGCGGGGTGAAATCATGCCTCTGGTCTCAAAAACATATGATCTGCGCGAGATTGTTGCTGCGCAGGAAGAGTTCCTGTCCAAGCGCCAGATCGGCAAGATTGTGCTGCTTCCGCCGCAGGATTGAGCCCGCGACGCCATGCCGCCCCGCATGTTCACGCATCCGCAATGAATCCGTCGCATTCTTGGGCCATGAGGTGAAATGACCGGCGAGAAAACGCCGTGGATTTCGAGGCTGAAATGACTGATGGCCAATTGCCTTTCCGCGTTGAATCGCGGGCTGAACATGCCGTCGATGGCGTGATACACGCGCTCGGCATCGCTGCCAGCCTGACTGCGTTTGCGGCGCTGCTGGCCATATATTTCCCGCAAGGCACAGTTGGCATGGCAGTCGCTCTGGCGATCTATGCGGTGACCGTCGTTGCGCTATTCCTTGCTTCTGCCGCCAACAACATGATTTTGCGCCACGATTGGAAACCGTTGCTACAGCGCTTCGACCATGCTGCAATCTACCTGAAAATTGCCGGCACCTATACGCCGCTCGTCGTCGTGATGGGCAGCCTGTATGCCTATGTCGTGCTTGCCGTCGTATGGGCTGGTGCACTCGCTGGCGCTGCGTTGCGTCTGGTGTTTGGCGACCGTTTTGCCCGTATTTCCATAGGCCTTTATCTGCTGCTCGGCTGGATGAGCATGGCGATGGTCTGGCTGATGTTCGAACGCCTGCCGACCGGTGCGGCAGTTCTCGTGGTCGTTGGCGGCTTGCTCTACACCGTCGGTGTCCTGTTCCATGTCTGGGAGCGCCTGCGCTTCCAAAGGGCGATTTGGCACAGCTTCGTTCTTGCCGCCTCCACCTGCCATTTCATCGCCGTTGCCTGGGCATCCATGCAAATCGTGGCTTGAGCCTGATCGCGGCTCGCTTTAATCAATCGACATGACCATAGCCATTCTTGTTGATTCCGACGCCTGTCCTGTCCGCGAGGAGGTTTACAAGGTAGCCGAACGCCATCAGGTGCGCGTGTTTATCGTCGCCAATTCATACATCCGCATTCCTGATGATCCGATGATCGAGCGCGTCATCGTAAACGACAAGTTTGACGCTGCCGATGACTGGATCGCCGAAAGGGCGGTGCCGACGAGCGTGGTGATCACCGCCGATATTCTGCTCGCCGAGCGCTGCATCAAGACTGGCGCAACGGTGCTCGCGCCGACAGGCAAACCATTTACCGAAAACTCGATTGGCATGAGCGTGGCTACACGTGCAATCATGGCAGACCTGCGCGCCGGGGTCGGCGTCACTGCAGGACCCGCGCCATTCAGCCCGGCAGACAGGTCAAACTTCCTGTCATCACTTCATACCGCTCTGGTGCGCTTGAAACGCCAGGCGTGAACTTACTGCTTGGGCGCAGTCTGTCCGCCCGCATCATCCTCGCCCGGCGCATCACCGTCCATGTCTTCGTCAGAAGACGTTCCGGCATCCGGTCTGTCCGCCGGTGCATCACCGGATTGATCCTGATTCATTTCCGGGTCCTGATCCGGAACAGCATTTCCACCAATGTTGGCCAGCGCAGCATAATCGACGCCGTTAATGAGGAATTTGCCATCGGCAGTGCCCTCAAGATCCCACAGGAGCGAGCCGTCCGGCTGCTTCTTGGCCATTGCGTTGAATGCAATCAGCCCGGTGGACGCCATGCCCATGCCGAGTTCTTCCGGCAGCGCCGCAATCGCATTGATCAGCGGCATCAGCGACTTCGCATGGATTGCGCCCTTGCCGGTTGGCTTCACCTCAGGTCCGCCCGCCATGGAGCCGTCCAAGGTCAGATCATAGGTTTTGCCCGCAGCCGCCACATTGTTCACGGTGACAGTCACCGCGCCGGTTGGCATGAGCGCCTTGCTCAATTTCGCATCAAACTCCGGCGTCGAGCCAGACTCGGCAAGTTTGCTCATGTCCGCCAACGCCAGCCGCGCAGGGGCATCAGCGTCAAATCCCGTGACTTTGACATCAAACGCCAGCCGGTCCGGGATGAAATCATTGGCAAACGGCGGCACGATGCCGTCCGGCATGGTCAGTTTTTCCAGTACCACAGTCTCGCGGAACAGCCCATCCTTGACCAGACCGTTCATCTCGATGCCGGTCTCGATCTTGCCTAGCCCGAACTGGCCGTAAGCGCTGGCAACAGTGATGCCTTCGATGGCGCCCTTCATGTTGATGTTGTTGAAGATCGGCAGACCGGCCTCCAGCAAAACCTTCAACTCTTCTTGCTTGGCCGCATCGAGCTTCTTGTCTTTTTGGGGAGCATTCTTGAAGAACCAGCTGATCAGATCATAAGCCGCAGTCATCCTGAAACCTTTGAACGCCACATCCTGCGACCCGTTCGCCCCGTCAATCGTCAGGTCGAGCGGCGTCTGGCCTTCCGCAGTTGGCGCAACTTTCAACGCCTCGTGGAAGGCCGCAAAGGTCAGCTTGCCTTCCCCATCAACCGAACCCGGCGCCGCCTCGCGATTGGCCGATTCATAATGCATCGACTTCAGCGAATAGACGATATCAATCTGGCCAGTTTCGGGGCTGTTCATCTTTTCGGAAAACGAAAGGTCCCCAAAATCTGCTTTGCTTGCTGTGAAGAACTTCAAGTTGGAATCGAACGTGCCAGCGTAATTGACCGAACCGATTTTCATCGTCAAATCAAGCTGACCTACAGCCTTGACGTTCATTTCAAACGGCTTGTCCTGCGTCACCAGCCATTTGCCAACGCCTTGATCAGCGATCTGGAATTGCCAGGGCGTGATCGTCACTGCAGGAATATCTTCGCCGGTTTTCACCGGCATCTTGTCGATCAGCGGCTTGGCATCGACTTTCACGTCATAGACTTCGCCATTCGGCGTCACTGAAAACACGCCAGCCGCATCGCCCACATAAGATTGGAACAGCGCCGTCAACCGGGCCGCCTCTTCCGGCGTTGCCGGTGCGGCCAATGCCGAAGTGCTGGTCAAAAGTGAAACAATCAGCGCATGGGAAAGTCTGGACATCGTCGTCTCCGGAACTTGTGTCGAAATATGCAATCATTGGCCGCAATCAGCGTCAACGCTGGGTCGTATTATCACCAGCGCCGTGTTGCCGCACTGTCTTTTTCCTTGGCGTCCACCCAATTGCCGGATGTGCCATCCTTCAAATGCTCTTTCTTCCAAAAAGGCGCGTTGGTCTTCAGGAAATCCATCAAGAATGATGCCGCCGAAAACGCCGCTTCGCGGTGCGGCGAGGCGGCAATAACCAGCACGATGTTGCCCCCCGGTGCAATCTTGCCAACACGGTGGATCGCCAGCAAAGCCTGCACAGGCCATCGCTCGATAGCTTGGCCCGCAATGCGCCGGATTTCCGCTTCCGCCATGCCGGGATAATGTTCGAGTTCCAGCGCCGCCAACACACCGCCCTCATCGCGGCAAAGACCTGTGAAAGTCACAATCGCGCCGATATCCGCGCGCTCCCGCGTCATCGCGGCAATCTCGGCGGCGGCGTCAAAGTCCTCGCTCTGCACTCTGACGATCGGCTCAACCGTTGCCATCTCAGCCACCCGTCATCGGCGGAAACAGCGCAATTTCGCGCGCTGCGGCGATCAACTCATCGTGCTCGACATGTTCCTGATTGATCGCAACGCGAATAACTTTCGGATATTGCAGCGCCGCCTCATATTCCTCGCCGCGATCTTTGAGAAATAGCAGCAAATCGCCAACCGTCTTTACGGTGTCCGGCAGGTCAATATCCTCATCCGGCTTGCCGATCCGTTCGCGCACCCAAGCAAAATAGATCAATTTCATCAGTCTTCGTCGTCCACAATGTGCTTCAGCCCGGCGCGGAAATAATCATAGCCGGTGTAAAGCGTCAAAATTGCAGCCGCCCATAAAAGGATGATGCCATACTCTGTTGTGTACGGCAGAACCTTGTCGCCAGCAGGTCCTGCCAACAGAAAGCCGACCGCCACCATCTGGATCGCCGTCTTCCATTTTGCCAGCCTGCTGACAGGTACGGAAACCTTCAGCTCCGCCAAATATTCGCGCAGACCCGAAACCAGAATTTCACGGCACAAAATGATAATCGCCGCCCAAAGTGTCCAGCCTGCAATGGTCCCGTCCGCAGCCAAAAGCAGCAAACACGCCGAAACCAAAAGCTTGTCGGCAATCGGGTCGAGCATCCGCCCGATCGTCGAAGACTGTTTCCAAAGTCGCGCCAGATAGCCGTCGAGATAATCCGTAATGCTCGCCAGCGCAAAAAGCGTTAGCGCGGTCCAGCGCGCAAAGTCACTGGATTTCAAATGCCCTTCAAGAAAAAAGCACAACACAACCAACGGCACGGCGACAATGCGCGCGTACGTGAGCATGTTGGGAATATTGTATGCGCGTTTGGCCATGATTCCACTCGATGAGTTGTCAGCAAACAGGACGGGGGCGTCAACGTCAATGCAAGTGTCAACTGTTCTCATGGAAATGGTTGTAAATTGCTTCCGCCATGGCGGCTGAAACGCCATCAACCGCCTTCAAATCCTCAATTCCCGCACGGGATACGGATTTTGCCGTGCCAAAATGGTTCAAGAGTGCCCGCTTGCGCGTCGGTCCGATGCCGTCAATTTCATCAAGCGGGTTTTTCACCAGCTCTTTCTTGCGCCGCGCCCGGTGCGAGCCGATGGCAAAACGATGCGCTTCGTCGCGCAGGCGCTGGATGAAATACAACACCGGGTCACGCGGCGGCATGGTGAACGCATCTCGTCCTTCGGCAAAAAACCGTTCGCGCCCGGCCTCACGGTCAACGCCCTTGGCAATGCCGATGGCCATGATCTTGCCTTCGAGCCCGAGTTCTTTCAGCATTGTCCGCACTGCCGTCATCTGGCCTTGGCCGCCGTCAATCAGCACCAGATCAGGCCAGGCGGGAAAAGCATCCGGGTCATTGTCATCTACAGTTTCCGGCGTGCCGTCATCGTCGGTATTGTCCTTGATCAGCCGCGAGAAGCGCCGCTCCATCACCTCTTTCATCATGCCGAAATCATCGCCCGGCGTGATGGTGGTCGAGCGGATGTTGAACTTGCGGTACTGGTTTTTCACAAACCCTTCCGGCCCGGCCACAATCATTGCGCCAACTGCATTTGTGCCCATGATGTGCGAATTGTCATAGACCTCGATGCGCCGCGGCGGAGCGGGCAGATTGAACACTTTGGCCACGCCATCCAGCAGCATCCGTTGTGAAGCGGTATCGGCGAGCTTGCGCGCCAGCGCCTCGCGCCCGTTGGCCGCGACCTGCTCCATCACCTGTTTCTTTTCGCCGCGCTGCGGCACGCTGATGTCGATCTTGCGGCCTGCATGTTCAGAAAGTGCCAGCGCCAAAAGCTCCTGCTCGTCCGCTGCTTCCGATAGAAGGATGGAGCGCGGCACCGGCTTGCCGTCGTAGAATTGCGCCAGAAACGAGGCCAGCACTTCGCCGGTCGCAAGGCTTGAATCAGCCTTGGGAAAATAAGCATGGTTGCCCCAGTTCTGCCCGGTGCGGAAGAAGAAAACCTCCACACAGGTCAGCCCGCCATCCTGCGAAATGGCGAACACGTCCGCCTCGTCAATCGACTGCGGATTGATGCCTTGCTGGCTGGTCACATGCGACAGCGCCGACAGACGGTCGCGATAAATCGCCGCCCGCTCAAAATCCAGTGTCTCCGCCGCTTGCGCCATCGCCGCCGACAGCGTGGTCTTCACATTCTGGCTCTTGCCGGAGAGAAAATCCTTGGCCTCATCCACCATCGCCAGATAGTCGCTCTCGCTGACCTCATGGGTGCAGGGCCCTGCACAGCGCTTGATTTGGTAGAGCAGACAGGGACGGCTCCGGTTTTCCAGAAATGAATCTGTGCAAGTGCGCAACAGGAAGGCCCGTTGCAGCGCATTAATCGTGCGTGACACCGCGCCCGCCGAGGCGAAAGGCCCGAAATAGCTGCCCTTGCGGCTTTGTGCGCCACGATGCTTGAAAATGCCGGGCGACAAATGATCGCCGGAAATCAGAATATAAGGAAAGGATTTGTCGTCGCGCAAAAGCACATTGTAACGGGGCCGCAGTCGCTTGACGAGGTTGGCTTCCAGGAGCAGCGCCTCGGCCTCCGTGCGCGTCGTCACAAATTCCATCGATGCCGTTTCAGCCACCATCCGGTGAATACGGTTGGAATGGCCGCGCCCTTGCGCATAGCTCGACACGCGCTTTTTCAAGCTCCGCGCCTTGCCGACATACAGCACATCACCGCCCGAATTCATCATCCGGTAAACACCCGGACCGTTGGGCAGACGCTTTACCAGTTCTTGAATGACCTCAATGCCGACAACATCGGGCAGGGCTGTGCCGCTTTCCCAATCGGGCATAAGCGTTGGCGCGGCTTCGCTGACCTCGATATCATCTTCGATCTCGGGCACATCGTCCGGCAAATCTTTGGCCAAAGAGTCTTTGGCCAATGGGTCCTTGGGGTCAGATATCATTCAGCAATCCCGGCAACATCGGGCGTTTCCCACGCCAGATGCTGCCCGCCATCCAGTGCGATCATCTGCCCGGTCACCGAATTTGCGCCAACCAGATAGCGGATAGTCGAGCCAAACTCGGATAGGTCCGGACCGCGTTTCAACAAAAGCCCATCCATCTGCCGCTGAAAATCCTCCTCGTTCTGGCGAATGTTGCGCAGCGTTGGGCCAGGGCCGATCGCATTGACGCGAATATCGGGCGCCAGTGCTTGTGCCATCGTGCGTGTCGCTGTCCAAAGCGCTGCTTTTGACAAAAGGTAAGAATAGAAGTTCGGTGTCGGCCGCCAGACGCGCTGATCGATGATGTTGACAATGTTGCCTTTGGAACCTGCAGGCAATGCCGTCACAAAAGCTTCGGTTAGAAATGACGGCGCTTTGACATGGATTGCAAAGTGCCGGTCAAACAGCGCTTCATCCAGCGATGTGATCGCATCCTCTTCGAAAACCGATGCATTGTTGACCAGCAAATCGACATGCCCAAAAACACGAACAACATCGGCAAACAGCGATTTGCAAGCAGCGCCACTCTCGAGATCAGCCTCAAACAATTCAACACGCGCACCAAGATCACCCATCTGCGCGCGCAGTTCATCGGCGTCGTTGCGCGAGCCGTGATAATGTACCGCTGCGTCATATCCATGGGCGCAAAGGTCTTCGACAATGGCCCGCCCGATGCGTCGTGCGCCGCCTGTCACCAATGCCACTGGTCGTTTTGCCATAGATATGAACTCCAAACTTGTCTCTTTAATCAATTGCTTACCGTGATCTAGTGCGAAAGACCGCGAACAACAGCCATATTGCAATGCATTTGCATAAAATCTGTTTCAAATCAGCTGCGTTGCTGATTTGCCACCCTTTGACCTTGCCATGATTGGGACACGCAATCACCTTTTTTTGCGCACGCTCCTGCCGGATTTCGTCATCATGTTAATCTGAATGCACACAGCCCTCCAATCACGGGCATCTCATCGTGCTGATGAAAAGGAGAACCAACATGAAACGCAATTTTGCAATGCTTGCAGCGGCCATCACTTTCGCCGCCCTGCCGACATTCGCCATCGCCGCTGACGCCATCGACGAGATCCCGGCAGCTCCCGAAGCTCCGGCCTATGAAGAACCCGCAGCTGGCGGCTGGTCCGGCGCTTACGGCGGCGTTTACGCCGGTCATGGCTGGGCCAAGCACGGCGGCATCAGCTCCAAAGGCTTCAATGGCGGCGCGTTCGGTGGCTACAACATGCAGTCAGATTCCATTGTCTATGGTGCGGAAGCCGACGTCGGCTATTCTGCATCTGACGGCACTGCCGCAGGCACCACAGTCAAGCATGGCCTGAACGGTGCACTGCGTGCCCGCGCCGGCATTGATGTCGGTCCGGCCATGGTATACGGCGCCGGCGGCGTTGCTGCAACACGCGGCAAACTCGCAATCGGTGCAGCCGAAGACTCGCAGACCCATATCGGCTGGACAGCCGGTGCAGGTGTTGATGCCAAGATCACTGGCAACATCATCGGGCGCGTCGAATACCGTCACAATTCCTACGGCAGCGAAAACTACAATGTCGGCGGCGGCACTTCTGCCCGACTGTCAGAAAACGAAGTCCGCGTCGGCGCGGGTCTCAAATTCTAATCTACCACGCAGTCTGTCTCTGATTGAAAATTGCCGGGCGGGAAACCGCCCGGCTTTTTTTTAATTTGAGTTCAGGCTTGCCGTGGCAGCATCGCTGCAAGATCCGGATGTTTTTCCGCATACTTCTTCAAATAGCGCTTCAATTTCGGACGGCCCTTTTCCCAGCCGGGAAAGCGAAGGTCGAGATAGCCAAGCGCCGCAGCCAAAGCGATATGACCAGCGTGGATTTTCGCCGGCAGTTTGGGCGATGTGGATTCAAGATAGTCCAACGCCTGGCTCACCTTGCCCCACTGTTTGTCGAGCCAACCTTGATAAATATGCGTTTCCGGGCGCTGCCGCTTTTCATAGACAAAGGCGATCGCACAATCATTGATGCCGTCGGCAATCGCCTCCAGCCGTTCCGCTTCCAGCCGCTTTGCCGGGGCGCGTGGCAACAGTTTACCACCGGTTTCCCGATTGAGATATTGTACAATCACCATGCTGTCAAAAACCGCACCGTCCTTTTCAGAAATCAGAACCGGAATTTTGCCGAGTGGATTGACTGCGGAAAGTTCCGCATTGGGCTTGGACGTGTCTGTAATCACTGTTTCAAATTCATAACCGCAATGCGTCGCCGCCATGCGAACCTTGGAACTGTAGGGAGACGCTGAAGACACCAGTAATTTTGACATCATGACCTCATTGGGCTGGTTCAATTGCAATGGAGTTGGAGCGGCAACTGTTCCGGTCAACTTCCGGACAGGTACGAAATTCAAGTGACTTGCTGAGACAAACGCGCACTTCCGTCAACAGGCCCTTGTCACAAGAAGTAGTGATGCCACCGGCAGAAAGTCCCGGATTGGAACGCACAAAAGCGCTCTCAATTTCTTGCGGGGAAAGTGCAAAACTCGAATTTCCGGAAAACTGTGTCGGAACGATCACCTTCCCGGCCGCCGCGCGGATCACGCTGAAATAGTCAGAAGGCGTTAGGCCCGAACAGGTCCCGTGCTTTTCCCACTCGTGCCGAACAAGGCCTGCAGACGGCGTGAGATCTGAAATCGAACGAATGTCATCCCGGCTCGGATAGCCGCCAGCACCGCAGCTCTCGGGGTACCCGCGCTCATTTTGCGGCCAAAGGCCATGGACGATAAAGCGAAAAGGCTTCGACGCATTGCACTGCGCCGGATCAGCCTGCGACCCTTTGAGGTCGCAATAGGCGGGCGACCATGAAAGCGCCAGCACGTAGAAATCAAAACCGGAGCCTTGCGGAATTGCGCCGGGCGCGCGCGGAATTGGCGCTGTTTGAGTATCTTTTGGCGCACTTTTTGGCACCGCCGCGGCGATCGGCGTTGGCGCGTTTGCAGGCGGCGCAGCACTGTCGCTGCAGCCGCTGAGCATGGCAAAAACGGCCGCAAAAAACCAAAGTCGTTTTGAACTTGCAGGCACGTCCGGGAACGCTGTCAGGCTCAGCGCGCGACGCGGCAATGCGCGTTGTAAACGTTCCAGCGGTCAAACCCGCTTACGCAGAATTCCACATTGTCGCCAATGCCGGCAAAGCCCGCCTCGGTCTCGATAAAGTACCAGACAGTGCGCATGCGCCCATCGGAAAGCGAAGCCGTCGCCCCGCAATAGCGCCGAGCAATCAAATGCTTGTCATCGGCCGGATAATAACGGTGCTGGTGAATCTTGGAGTAAGCTTCGATCTGTAATTCATCATGGTGCACTTCACGGCTCTGATGATGAAAACGGCTGGAAATCTTGCCTAATATTGCCTGATTGTCGCAAGCGCTTGCATCCTCCTCATGGTCAGACCATGCAAAGGCCGGGGTGGCCGGAAGGGTCAATGATGAAAGGGCGGTGGCAGCTGCCACCAGAAAAGATGCAATGCGCATGGAATATCTCCTGCGGTTTTGATGTCCGCGAATCTGGATTGCACTCTCGCCGAGGCGGGTTGTGCGGTCAAGCAAATCTCACTCGCCGCTCACCCATTCAATGCGCGAGAACCCGCCCTTGTCTTGTTGCATCAGCCGCATGAGTTCCGGAAAAATCAGTTTCAACTCCTCTTCCAGCTTGAACGGCGGATTGACGATGATCATGCCAGAGCCCTCGAGCCGTGGCTCGGGCGATGGGCCGCGCACGTAGAGTTCGGTGTTCAGGATTTTGGGAATACCGCTCTCTCTCAAATCCTTCAGGAATGTAGTAACAGATTTTCTGTCCTTCAGCGGATACCAAAGCGCATAGATGCCATTCGGCCAGCGCTCATATGCGGTGCGCAATCCGTGCACCATTCGCGCAAATTCCGAGCCTTCTTCGAATGGCGGGTCGACAAGTACCAGGCCGCGCTTTTCTTTTGGTGGCAGATGCGCACCGAGCGCCAGCCATCCGTCCAGTTCGGTCACCCGGACCTGATAATCCCCCTCGAACTGCCGCGCCAGCAGCTTGGCATCCTCGGGATGAAGTTCGATCGCCGACAACCGGTCCTGCTTTCGCAGCAACATGCGGGTCAGCTTCGGACTGCCAGGATATTTTCGCAAACCACTGTCGCTGTTGACGCTGCGAACCGCATTCAGCCATGGCGCCAGAAGTTCGGCCACGGGGGCGGGCATCTTGGCGTCAATAACCTTGGCAATGCCATCCTTCCATTCGCCCGTCCGGTCCGCTTCCCCGCTATCGAGACTGTAAAGTCCGACGCCCGCATGGGTGTCGATGACACGGAAGGCTTTGTCCTTGAGCTTCAAATACTCGACAATGCGCGTCAAGATGACGTGCTTGGCGACATCGGCGAAGTTTCCGGCGTGGTAAGCGTGGCGGTAATTCATCTGCGCCTTTTTTCATGTGCATCAAATATCCGCAAGCCGTGTTTGAAACCGTGTTTCCGCCGCGATTTTCGTCAGCTATGCATGCGGCCCCGCCAACCTGCCGGAATCACTTGCAAACATGCCCGGATCCATTGTCCTGATTGTGCTACTTGGAGCGCTGCTCCACGCCTCGTGGAACGCTGTGGTGAAATCCGCTGGCGACAAATTCCTCAACGCTGTTGTCGTCATGACCTGTTCGATGATCATGGCGATGGCTGTTTTGCCATTTATGCAGCAACCACTTGCCGCGAGTTGGTCCTATCTTGCGACATCTGCCGCGCTTCAGGCGGTCTATGTCGCGCTGATCGCCAAGGCTTATAAAGGCGGCGACATGAGCGTGGCCTATCCGCTGATGCGCGGCACTGCGCCGCTGCTGGTGGCACTCGTCAGCCTGCCGCTGATCGGCGAAGCGTTGCCGCCGCTGCGCTGGCTTGGTGTCCTGGCGGTGAGTTGCGGTGTTCTGGTGATGGCATTCGACTCGCTCCGTGTCGCCAAGGCAGGTGGCACGACGGTCGCCACAGCGCTGGTCAACGCGTGCTTCATCGCCGCTTACACCGTGACGGACGGCATTGGCGTGCGCAAATCTGGAGCGCCAATTGCCTACACACTCTGGATTTTCGTGCTGCACGCGCTGCCGCTGCTGATGTGGGCGCTGTTTACCGCGCGACAAAAATTGCTTGAGCAATTCAGACAACGTTGGAAAGCAGGCATTTTCGGTGGACTGGCTACAGTTGGGTCCTACGGCTCCGCGCTTTGGGCTATGAGCCAGAATGTGCCGGTGGCGGCGGTCGCTGCACTGCGGGAAACCTCAATCCTGTTCGCCGCCGCCATGTCGGTTTTCCTGTTCAAGGAAGCGATTGGCCCGTGGCGCATGGCAGGAATCCTCATCATAGGGGCGGGCGTGGCGCTGATCCGCGTGGCATGAACCGGATTATCGAAACGCGAGCCAAAGACCTGCACTGATCAGGAACGCAGCCGAGACGATCTCAATGGTGCGCAAATGCGAGCGCTGCATCAACCAAGCGCCAGCGCGCCCCGCGGCAAAGGCATAAGCCAGATCGCACACAGTTGCCGCTGCCACGAACGTACCACCCAAGATCAAGGTGCCGACGGTTGCGCTCGAAAATCCTGACAGCAACGGCGGGATGATAACGCCGTAGAGAACGAGCATTTTCGGGTTGGAAAGAATGACTGCAAAGCCCTGCGCCGCCAGACTTGCAAGGCTGTTTTTACCGTTGACGCCTGAGGCAAAGGTTTCCTTGGAACGAAGCAAACTGATACCGAGCCAAATGACATAGGCGGCGCCCGCGTAGCGCATGACTGTGAACACCATGCTGTTCGTGCCTGTGATTGCAGACAGACTGATCGTGGCGCCGGCTAGCCACAAGAGCATGCCGATAATAGTCCCGCCAGTGATCGCAACACCCGCCTTGGCGCCCAGCCGCAGTGAATTGGCGACAATGACGGTAACCGTCGGCCCTGGTGCCAAGGCCAAGGCAATACAGGTCAGGACGTAGGTGAAATAGGCAGCGTGGGTCATGACGGGGTCCGTTTGCGGCGCTTATGGAAGCTGGCGTCTGAGATCACAAGTGGCATGGTGGCACGACACATCGCCGCAATTGATTGCAGGCATGACAAAATTTGGCTCTACACGTCCGCTCCCGTCCGCTAAAGTCCCCGGATGAACAAGCCGCTGATCAAGAATTCAACCTGTCCGCATGATTGCCCATCCGTTTGCGGGTTGGAAGTCGAAGTGCTCGACGATAACACCATCGGCCGGGTGAGGGGCGCCAGAGACCACAGCTACACCGCTGGCGTCGTCTGCGCCAAGGTCGCTCGCTATGCCGAACGCATCCATCATCCGGACAGGCTGTTGAAGCCGCTGAAGCGCGTCGGCCAGAAGGGTTCGGGCCAATGGGTGGAAATCAGTTGGGATGATGCGCTCGACCTGGCAGCCGAAAAATTCAACGAGGCAGAGCGCGAATTCGGATCGGAAAGCATCTGGCCCTATTTCTACGCGGGTACGATGGGCCTTGTGCAGCGCGACGGCATAGAGCGCCTGCGCCATGCAAAGCGCTACTCGAATTTTTACGGTACAATTTGCATTTCGTCAGCTTGGGCAGGCTATGTGGCAGGCACGGGCAGACTATCCGGCGTTGACCCGCGTGAAATGGAAAAGTCGGACTGTATTGTCATCTGGGGCACCAACGCCGTGGTGACGCAGGTTAACGTGATGACCCATGCGATCAAGGCGCGCAAGGAACGTGGCGCGAAGATCGTGGTCATCGACATCTACCGTAACGCCACAATGGAGCAGGCGGATATCGGCCTCGTGCTGCGCCCCGGAACGGACGGCGCGTTGGCTGCAGCTGTGATGCATGTCCTGTTCCGCGACGGGATGGCAGACCGGGAATATATGGCCAAATATGCCGATGATCCTGCAGGATTTGAAGCGCATTTGAAGGACAAGACTCCCGAATGGGCAGCGGCGATCACCGGCCTTTCGGTTCAAGAAATCACGGATTTCGCACATCTCGTCGGCCAAACACCACGCACCTTCTTTCGCATCGGCTATGGGCTGTCCCGCCAGCGCAACGGCCCATCCAATCTGCATGCAGTAACATCTGTGCCTACGGTGGCCGGACACTGGCAGAACGAAGGCGGCGGGGCATTTCATTCCAATTCTGGCATTCTGAAGCTCTACACCGCAGAACTTGAAGGCACGGCATTTGCCGACCCTAAAATACGCTCTCTCGACCAATCCAAGATCGGCCGTGTGTTGACGGGCGACGCCGAGGCGTTGCAAGGCGGCGGGCCGGTCAAGGCGATGCTGATCCAGAACACCAACCCGATGAACATTGCGCCGGAACAGCGGTTGGTGCGCGACGGCTTTGCCCGCGAGGATCTGTTTACTGTCGTGCACGAGCAGTTCATGACAGACACGGCCAAGATGGCCGATATCGTGCTGCCCGCGACGATGTTTCTTGAACATGACGACATCTACAAAGGCGGCGGCCACCAGCACATTTCGCTCGGTCTCAAAGTCATCGAACCGCCGGAAGGGCCGCGCACCAATCATTTTGTCATTGAGGAACTGGCCAAACGTCTTGGCGTTTCAGGCATGCCCGGCTTCGGCAAGACTGAACGTGAATTGATCGAAACGATGCTGATGAAAGGCAAACGCTTGTCGTTGGCCGAGGTTGAGGAGAAGAAATGGATTGATCTCCAGCCGGATTTCGAGACCTCACATTTCCTCAACGGCTTTGCGTTTCCAGACAAGAAATTCCGCTTCAGCGCATTGTGGCGCGATGAGAAACATCCATATCATCCGCCGAAAAGCATGGGGCTTCAGGGGGATTGGCAAGTCTTGCCGACGTTCCCGGATCATCTTGACGTCAACGAAAATACGGATGTCAAACATCCGTTCAAGCTGGCGACGTCTCCGGCGCGCAACTTCCTGAATTCCTCTTTTCAGAACACGCCGACCTCAGTGGCCAAAGAAGTGCGCCCCACGCTGAAACTCCACCCGGAAGATGCGGGTGCGCTGGGCATTGCCGAAGGCGAGCGGATTCAAATTGGCAACGAACGGGGCCAAGTGATTCTGCACGCAGAGTTTTTTGGTGGATTGCAGCAAGGGGTGACAATATCCGAAGGCATATGGCCGAACAGCGCATTTGAAGGCGGTGAGGGGATCAACACGCTGACCAGCGCCGATGCCATAGCGCCGCACGGCGGGGCCGCTTTTCACGACGTGAAAATTTGGGTGAGGAAATTCAAGTGACGAAAACCGATGTTGCGATACGCCCTGTTGAAGCGCGTGATCGCCCAGACTGGGACCGCCTCTATGCGGGCTATGCCGACTTCTACAAGGTTGAGCAAACTGCCGCGATGCGCGACAAGGTCTGGTCATGGCTGATGTCTGAAACCACCGAAGTGTATGGACTGGTTGCCGTTGACAGCGCGGGTAAATTGATTGGCCTCACACATTTCCGTCCTTACGCACGCCCACTGTCGGCAAGCACTGGCGGGTTTCTGGATGATTTGTTTGTGGATCCCGAGGCCCGGGGTTCCGGTGCCGCTGAGGCGCTGATTGATGCGGTTAAAGCAGAGGGTCAAAAGCGCGGTTGGACTGTTATCCGCTGGATTACAGCCGACGACAACTACCGCGCCCGTGCACTTTATGACCGGCTGGCTGACCGGACCAAATGGGTGACATACGACATCAAGCTTTAGTTGCATGACGCGCCATTCGACGTGCATCTCCGAATGTGCTTGAATTATTTTTGAGGTCGAAATAATGTTCTGCCTGTGACAACGGATGCTCGATCCGGTTTGGAAAAGTCTTGGGAGGGGCGTTCACATGGTTTCCTTTAGCCGCTATTTTTTGCGCCTATTCTTCCTTGTTTCGCTTCTCTCTGTCTTCACTTTCAAGTCAGTTTTGGCAGCAGCACCGACTGCCAAAGATCCCGCCGATGACCTGCACAGCTGGTATGTCCACGTCCTCGAATTGGTTCGGCACACAGCTACCTATACGCCGCCCGTTGCCAGCCGGGCTTTCGCCTATCTCGGTGTGACGGCCTGGGAGGCAACCGCTTCAGGCGACGATCATCTCAAAAGCCTTGCAGGACAATTGAATGGTCTAACCGAATTGCCAAAGCGCGAACCGGGCAAGGTTTACGACGAAACGGTGGTAATGAACGCAGCGCTGGAAGATGCGGTGAAGAACTTCTTCTGGAACACCGGCCCAACCGGCCAGCGCGCCTACGCGGCCGTTTCCAAGCGTCTGGATGGTGAGGCGACCGCAGGCAAGGCCGCCGACGTGATCGAGCGCAGCAAAGCCTATGGGCAATCAATAGCAGACCATATTCTTGGCTGGTCCAAAGACGATGGCGGCGCCGTGATCGAGAACATGGGCTTTCCGCTCGAATACACTTTGACAAAAGGCCCGGCCCATTGGGTGCCGACCAGCCCGATCCGGCAGCAGCAGATGCCGATGCTGCCCGGCTGGGGCAAGAACCGTACTTTTGCCATGCCCGATGGCGCCGCCTGTCCACTGCCCGCGCCACCTGAATACAGCGAAGACAAGGACAGCGCATTCTATAAACAGGCCGATGAAGTCTATCAGACAACGAAGAAGCTGACGGATGAGCAAAAGACGATTGCCCGTTTCTGGTCCGATGACCCGATGCTGACGCCAACCCCAGCGGGTCATTGGGTCTCTATCATCCTGCAAATCATGGAGCGCGACAGACTGAGCGTCGACAAAAGCGCAGAGGTGCTGGCGCGCACTGGGATTGCAGTGGCGGATGCGTTCATCGGCTGTTGGCAGGTAAAATTTCAATATGATCTGGTGCGACCAATCACATACATCAAGCGGGTGATCGACCCGAAGTGGGAAGCGATGCTCATCACCCCGCCATTTCCGGAATATCCGAGCGGGCATAGTTCTGAATCGGGTGCCGCGGCGCAAGTGCTCACATCTGCATTTGGTGACAGTTTCAGCTTCGATGACGCAACGCACGAGCGCGAAGGTCTCAAGCCGCGCCACTTCGCCAGCTTCTGGGCTGCCGCTGAAGAGGCGGGCATTTCGCGCCTGTATGGAGGCATCCATTTCCGCGCGGCAATCGAGCAGGGCTTGGAGCAGGGACGCTGCGTTGGCAAACATGCAATTGCACTGGAGATGCGCAAATGAGCCGCGGTTCAGTTTTCAACACTACGCTTCTTGCTGCGCTAATCTCCACATCAACACTTGAAACCTCATTAGCCGAAGAGGCAGCGCCTACCATTCCCGCATTTGCCGAGGAAACGAAAACATCCGGCATTTCAAGCGTTTACAAGGGAGAGTGGCAGTACATGGTCGGCGGTGGCGCGGCTGTGTTTGACTGCAATGGCGATGAGTATCCAGACGTGCTTTTGGCAGGCGGTGAAAACAAGGCCGCTTTCTATCGCAACGAAAGCAAGCGTGGCGGCGAATTGAAATTTGCAGCCGAACAGAGCGGACTTGAACTCGACAAGGTTACAGGAGGCTACCCGCTCGACGTGGATGGCGACGGTATAACCGATGTTGTGCTGCTGCGGGTGGGCGAAAATATTATCATGCGCGGCAAGGGCGAATGCAAGTTCGAGCGTGCCAACGCGGCTTGGGGCTTTGATGGCGGTGATGGCTGGTCGGCAGCATTTGCCGCGACGTGGGAAAAGGGCGCTGAGTGGCCGACTTTTGCTGTGGGCAACTATATCAACCGCGAGGAAGAGTATTCCCCATGGGGTTCCTGCACCGACAATTGGCTACACCGGCAGCTGTCAAACACCGACAAAAAATTCGCACCGCCGCTCACCCTGAAGCCGAGCTTCTGCCCATTGTCGATGCTGTTTACGGACTGGAACCGCTCCGGCACGCCGTCCCTGCGTGTTTCCAATGACCGCGAATATTATGAAGGCGGACAAGAGCAAATGTGGCATGTCGAGCCCGGCCAAACCCCCGCGCTTTACACGGACAAGGAAGGCTGGAAACGCCTGCGTATCTGGGGCATGGGCATTGCCTCGACGGATGTGAACGGCGACGGATTTCCGGATTATTTTCTCACCTCCATGGCGGACAGCAAGATGCAGGTGCTCAAAGACGCCAAGGCAGAAAAGCTGAGCCCCGACTATGCCGACATCGCTTGGCCGACGGGTGTAACAGCCCAGCGTCCTTATACTGGCGGCGAGGTGAAGCCTTCGACCGGCTGGCACGCGCAGTTTGAAGACGTGAACAATGACGGACTGGCGGACTTGTTCGTCGCCAAAGGCAACGTGTCTGCCATGCCGGACTTTGCCCAGAGGGACCCGAACAATCTTTTGATCCAAGGACCTGCAGGCAAGTTCACCGAGAGCGGTGACAAGGCGGGCGTGGCAAGTTTCGCACAGTCACGCGGCGCTGCTCTGGCTGACTTCAACCTTGATGGACTGATGGATCTTGTGGTGGTCAACCGCAACGAGTCCGCGCAAATATGGCGCAATGTCAGCACGAACGCGGGCAAGTTCGTCAATGTGAAACTCGCAGAGCCGGGCGCGAACCGTGATGCGATTGGCGCATGGATCGAGGTCAGGACCGGCGACAAAACCCAACTCCGCGAGATCACGGTCGGTGGCGGGCATGCGGGCGGACAACTTGTCTGGCGGCACTTTGGCCTCGGCCCGGAAGGCAAGGCAGAGGTGCGCGTCCTGTGGCCGGATGGCGAACAAGGCGATTGGCAGAGCGTGGATGCCGGCGGTTATTACGTGCTGGAACGTGGAAAGTCGCCCTTTGCCACTGAAATCAAATAACCAGGCATAGCTAAACGGATTTCAGCCGCGTTAGAGCGGTTATGCGCTTTGGCAAACCATCTTCAATGCATTCGGATAGAGCTTGTGTTCTTCAACCAATATCCGCGCACTGAGCGTCTCCGGCGTGTCGCCCGGCAATACGGGCACCATCGCTTGGGCAATTGTCGGACCATCGTCGAGGTCTGCCGTGACATAGTGCACGGTGCAGCCG
>JANMEX010000490.1:0-10144 GCA_031377485.1 Phyllobacteriaceae bacterium | reverse complement strand
GATTTCAAACGTGCTCGAACGGGGCCTTCGCACCGGCGACATCATGTCTGATGGTATGAAGCAGGTGACCACCGTCGAAATGGGTGCAGCGATACTTGACCAGTTCAAGGCACTGTCCGTCTGAGTACCAGTTCAAATTTTTGACGAGGCGCGCGCGAACAGTGCGCGCCTTTTTCATGTCTCCAAAACTTGGAAAAAACTATTCGACCTGCGCCTCAAGGGCTTCCATGTCATCATCGCCGAGCCCGAAATGGTGGCCGATCTCATGGATCAGCACATGCGCGATGATCGTGCCGAGCGCTTCTTCGTGTTCAGCCCAATAGTCGAGGATCGGGCGGCGGTATAGGGTGATCTTGTTGGGCCCTTCGCCGGTTTGCGGGTTCCACAGTTCGGCAATGCCGCGCCCTTCAAACAGGCCAAGAAGATCAAACGGGCTGTCCAGCGAAAGATCGTCACTGATTTCGTCGTCGGGAAACTCGGAAATCTGGATGATGATATCACCAGTGAGCGCACGGAATTCCTCCGGTAGATGCGCATAGGCTTCCACCGCGATCGATTCCATTTCAGTCAGAGATGGAGAGAGCCGCGCGGCCCAATCCCCGGTCTGGTCAATACGTGCCATTAAAATACTCGCGTGCCCCGCCAGATATTACCAAGATACGAGGCAGATATAGGGATGACGGACATGTTTGGCAAAGCCGCGCGCCCAAAAGCATTTTCGGGTCAAATTTAACCTCGACCGCTTGACCAAAATGCGACGCATCAAAGCAACGAAACCTTTCCGCAGTTCAAGGAAACAAGGTGTGACGTCAACAAAAAAGGGCGGCCCGAAGACCGCCCGATTCTCGCTATGACGAAAGATCTTACTCTCTGTCGCCCCAAATCTTACTTTCTGTCGCCAAGGAACTGCAACAGGAACATGAACAGGTTGACGAAATCGAGGTAGAGGTTAAGCGCGCCCATGATCGCCTTGCGGCCACCGGTGGCATCGTCATCACCTGCGTAATACATTTCCTTGATCTTCTGTGTGTCGTAAGCGGTAAGGCCCGCGAATGCCACCACGCCGATTGCCGAGATGGCAAACTGCAAGGCCGAAGACTGCAGGAAAATGTTGACCACGGAGGCGAGCAGGATACCGACCACGCCCATGATCAGGAACGAGCCCATCGCTGTCAGATCACGCTTGGTCGTGTAACCAAACAGTGACAATGCACCGAATGCGGTCGCCGTGATGAAGAACGTCTGGACAATGCTTGCGCCGGTATACACGATGAAAATCGTCGACAGCGAAGCGCCGAGAAGCGCCGCATAGGCCCAGAAAGTCGTCTGCGCCGCCGATACGCTCATCGAATTGATGCGGAAGCTCAAGAAAAACACCAGTGCCAAAGGTGCCAGCACCAAGACCCAGCGCAACGGCGAGCCATAGATCGCTTGCGCGAATGCCGGGTTGGACATGGCCAGCGTGAACGTGCCCCACGCGGCAACGCCGGTGATTGCAAGGCCCATGGCCATGAGATTGTAGACCTTGAGCATATAAGTGCGCAGGCCTTCGTCAATTTCTGCACCAGTCTGCGTCACTGTGGCGTTGCGCAGCGGTGTATTGCGATAGTCAGACATGAGAGTCCTCTCAAAAGTTCCCCGTCGGGTCCGGTCTGCACGGCGTCAACTTGCCATGCCAACTGAGGCGCCGCTGGCGGGAATCCAGCATGCCTCTCAAATTTATGGGGTCGACGGGGGCAAACCACAAGACCTTGATCAAGAAAAATGCATCAAACCGCTCCGGTTCAACCGCAAAGGGTAAACAAAAGCCCCATTTTGAAGATGCTGCGTCAAAGCGTCCGCAACACCGGCGCAGACTTCTGGCCAAGCAGCCGCCACGTCCCGGCCAGCCCGAAGCCGATTGTAACCGCCAATGAAAGGGCGATGGTCGTGAACGCAATCCATGGTTCCGGTGAGAAAGTCAGCGACATAATCCGGTCAATCACGTACCAGGACGCCACTGTCCCGGCCAGCACGGCAAATACGGCTGTTGCGAGCCCGATCAGCAAATATTCGAGAGCAAATGCACTGACGAGCGTGCGCCGCGTCGCGCCAAGCATCTTGAGGATCACGGCGTCATGCAGCCGCGTCCGGTTGCCCGCCGCCAACGCACCCGCCAGAACCAGCACAGACGTAATCAGCGCCACCGACGCAGCCACCCGCACGGCCATCGAAAACTGCTCGACAAAATTCGAGGCAATCGTCAGCGCATCCTTGACCCGAACCGACGTGATCGCCGGATAAGCCCGCGTCACCGTATTGAGGATTTTTGCCTCCTGTTCAGCGCTCGCCGAAGGATCGGCCAGCGTCGCCAGCCAGGCATGTGGCGCGCCTTTGAACATGGAAGGTGAAAACACCATGACAAAATTGATCGACATCGAGCGCCATTCCACCTGCCGCAAATTGGCGATTTTCGCCGTGATGTCCCGCCCAAGCACATTGACCGTCACAGTGTCGCCAAGACCAAGCCCAAGCTCACCCGCCTCTTCCGCCGCAAAAGACACCAGCGGTTCGCCCGCGTAGTCGGCCGCCCACCATGTGCCTTGCGCCAGCGTGCTGTTGCCGGGCATCACAGGCGAATAGGTAATCCCCCGGTCGCCCCGCGTCACCCACGCAGCTTCCGGCGGCACATTGTAGTCGGCAATCTTGATGCCCTTCAGCGCCGTGATCCGCCCGCGCAGCATCGGCACGGTATCAATCTTGCCATTGGGCGAGGCATGGCCAAGCAGCGTTTTGAACCCGTCAATTTCGCTCCCCTGAATATCAACAAAGAAAAAGTCCGGCGCTTTGCCGGCAATCGAGCCGGAAATCTGGCTGCGCAAATTCGTGTCGATCAACGAAATCGCCGTCAAAAGCGTCAGCCCAAGCCCAAGCGAAATCACGACTGGACGGGTGATGGCGCCCGGCCGGTACATATTGCCAACCGCAAGCCGCAGAACCGTCGATCTGGCGCGCGGCATCCGCGACGCAAGCCTGACGATCAGCATCGCAACTACGCCCAGCACCAGAAACGACAGCACCGCGCCGCCTAGCAGATACATGGCAATCTTCGGCTGTTGCGAGGTGAATATCGCCAGCGCCGCCACAAGCGCCATCACCAGACCTGCGGCGATCTTCCACGGCCAGCCCGCCGTCCCGCCGCCTTCAAGTGTTGCATCGCGAAACAACAGCTGCGGCGTCACCGATTGCGTCTTGCCCAGCGGCACCAGCGAGAATGCGAGCGTCGTCAACAGCCCGAATGCCCCTGCCAACAGGAGCGCGCGCGGCTCTATCCCATTGGAAATTTGCAGCGGCAAAAACCGCTCCAGCGCTGAACCGGCGAGCTGCGGCAGGATGGCAGATGCCACAAGCCCGATGGCAACACCGAGCGCAGCCGCGACCATGATCTGCACCAGATAAACCATCGCCACAAAGCCGTGCCCGGCGCCAAGACTCTTGAATGTGGCAATCACCGGCCGCTTTGTATCCAGATGCGCCTGCACTGCATTGGCCACACCAACCCCGCCGACCAACAGAGCACATAGTCCCACCAGCGCCAGAAACTGCGAAAAGCGTTCAATCGAATCCGACAGTGCAGGCGCAGCGTTGGCGCTGGTGCGGATACGAAAGCCCTTGTCACCCAAATCCGCCTTCAGGTCATCCTGCAACGCCTTCAGCCCGTCCGTCGACGGTGGATTGGCAAGTCGCACCTTGTAGCCAAACTCGGCAAGGCTTCCCTCCCGGATCAGTCCCGTCTGTACAAGCGCCGCGTCCGATATCATCAGCCTCGGCGCAAATCCGAACCCTTCGGACAGCGCGTCCGGCTCTGACACCAGCACATCGCGCAACTCGACTGCAATATCGCCAATCTTCAGCCGGTCACCAACCTTCAGGCCAAGCCGGTCATAAAGAATCTGCGGCGCAATCGCACCCTGCACACCGTTCTTTGGAGCCAGCAGTTCAGCCAGAGAAACCTGGCCCGAAGTTACCACCATGCCATAAAGCGGGTACACGTCGTCGATGGATTTGAGCTCAACCAGACTCTGGTCCGACCCGTCAATTTTCAGCGCCATCGAGCGCAATCCGACGCTCTTTGAGACGGTACCGAGCGCTTCGATCCGGTTAAATTCCTCTGGTGTCGCCTCGCGCTGCACCAGTTCAAAGCCCAGATCGCCGGCAAGGATCGACTGGCCTTGCCGTGCAATCGAGCCTTCGATTCCGTCCGCAATTGTGTTCACCGAGCCGATCGCCGCCGTACCAAGCGCGATACAGGCAAGGAAAATACGAAATCCCGCCAGTCCGCCACGCAGTTCGCGCAAGCCAAAGCGCGATGCGAGCCTCAAATCACCGAACCAGCCGCGCCTGCTCAAGGATTGATCAAGCATCGGCCATTGCCTCATCCAGCACCTGACCAGATCGCATCTTGATCTGCCGCGCACAGCGCCCCGCAAGCTGCATGTCGTGCGTCACCAACAAAAGCGTCATGTCACGATCGCGGCAGGCGGAAAACAACAGATCGGCAATATGAATGCCGGTTGCCAGATCAAGATTTCCAGTCGGCTCATCCGCCACCAGCATCGCCGGCTCCGGTGCCAGCGCCCGGGCAATCGCCACTCGCTGCTGCTCGCCGCCCGACAACTGACCGGGGAAATGCGTCAACCTTGCACCAAGCCCGACCTTCTCCAGCTCGACCCTCGCCCGCTCGAACGGCGCCCTGTGCCCGGCAAGTTCCAGCGGCACGGCCACATTTTCCAGCGCCGTCATATTGGGGATCAGATGAAACGACTGGAACACAATGCCGATGGACCGGCCGCGAAATTGTGCCAGTGCATCTTCAGACAATTTTGTCAGGTCCGTGCCGTTGACCGCAATCACACCTGAGTCTGCCCGCTCCAGTCCCGACAGCACCATCAAAAGCGACGTCTTGCCCGATCCGGACGGCCCGACAATGCCAAGCGATTCGCCCTTGTGCAGGTTGAGCGACACTCCATCCAGCACCTTGACCCGCGTTGCCCCGTCACCCAGCGTCAAATTGACATGATCGAGCCTCAGCACTGTTTCCTGCACGCCGTATCCTTCCTATATCGTTTAAAGCGCCGTCGCCCATCGCCAGCCACAATGGCTCGCAAAAGGAATTCAACATCATGCCGCTTCAAAGTATCAAGACCAGACTGATCCGCCTGATGGCACTTGCAATCATATGGGGCGGCACAACCATGGTTGCCAAGGCGCAAGAGTTGGAAATCGTCGGATTGGGCGACAGCCTGATGGCCGGATATGAATTGCCGGAAGGCGACGGCTTCCCAGCCGTCCTGCAATCCGCATTGAAAGCCAAGGGGTTTGATGTCCGTGTCACCAACGCCGGCGTTTCCGGTGACACAACCTCCGGCGGGCTGGAGCGGCTTGATTGGTCTGTGCCGGACGGCACGAAACTTGTGATTCTTGAACTCGGTGCCAATGATGCACTGCGCGGCATTGCGCCCGCCATCACCCGCGACAATCTCGACAAGATGCTGACACGGCTGAAGGAACGCAACATTCAGGTCGTCCTTGCCGGCATGCTCGCTCCGCCATCCATGGGCAAAGAATATGAAGCGGCCTTCAATCCGCTCTTCTCAGAATTGTCAGCAAAACACGCCGTACCGCTGATCCCGTTTTTCCTCGAAGGAGTCGCGGGAAATCCGAGCCTTCAAATCGGTGATGGTCTTCACCCCAACCGCGCCGGTGTCGACAAAATGGTCGAAAACGCCATCACCACACTCATGCCAGTCGTCGAAAATCTGGTGAAAACGCAGTAGCCCCATTCTTCAACAGATGATTTGCCAGGGCGTGTTGCGCAGGTCCAGTACCAGACACAAGACATCTTCCACCATTTCATCGCCAAGCGTACCCGTCAGCCCGCCATCAACGGTTTGATAGGCGCTGTTTTCCAAAAGCTGCGCGCCATGCTTGCTGGCCAGCGCAATCATCCGTGAATTGGACCTGATGCAGGCCATGACAACCCTTTGCCGCCCGCTGTCGCTGATGGCCCGCATCATCTCGTCAAACAGGCCCGCGCCCATGCCGCGACCCTTGTAACCGCTCTCCACCGTAAACGCTGCCTCCATTTCGTCATCATCGCTCACACAAGGCCGCGCCTCGCCGATGCCGCGCAGTGCCCCGTCTGCAAAAGCGCCAATGACGATACAGCCCGGCCGCAAGGCAAGATCCGCATAATTTTCCAAAAACCGGTCTGAGACCAGATGCCCGAAGCGAATGCGCCGGTCTTCAGCGCTGAGGCGCAGCAAATGCCCGGCCAAAACTGCAACATCTTCCGGCCAAAGCATCGACGGTGTAAAGCCCAAGTGCCCGCTCGCACCGATCGGAATTTTGCGTTTCGCTGAAAATCTGAACATCTGGCGGCCCTTCATTCCCATGTGCGCGGCTGCCTCCCAAAACATGGCACAAGCCAAGTTGGCCCCAACCAGCAGCAAGCTTCAATCCGGACTTTGGGCGGAGAGAAGAAAACTGTCACAAATATTCGCTTGCACGATGCCGTCTTCAATGATTCGTTTGGATGGTGAACTTCAGCGAATCGGGAGGCGACTGCCATGCCGCGTCTTTTCACCGCTCTTGAGATCCCGCACGATGCGGCGATGTCTCTGGCCCTTCTGCGAGGTGGCCTGCCCGGCGCCCGCTGGATTGATGCCGAAAATTACCACATCACGCTGCGCTTCATCGGCGACGTCGAGGGCCATGTCGCCGACGAAATCGCCAACGCACTCGACAGGATAAGCCGCCCCTCCTTCACGCTGGAACTCTCCGGCGTCGGCCAATTCGGCGGCAAGAAGCCGCACTCAATCTGGGCAGGCGTTACACCAAAGCCGGAACTGATCCAACTGCAGGCCGAAATCGAGCGCATCTGCCAGCGCCTGCGGCTATCGCCTGATCCGCGCAAATTCACGCCGCATGTCTCACTCGCCCGCCTGCGCAACACCCAGGTCTTGGATGTCGCGCACTATCTTTCCACACGCGGCAATTTCTCCACGCTTCCCTTCAAGGCCAAGCGCTTCGTCCTGATGTCTTCGCGCGATTCTGTTGGCGGCGGCCCTTATGTGGTTGAAGAATCCTGGCCACTGGATGCGCGACCGACACTCTCGAACCAGCTGTCTGCAGCCGTTCGCACCATGCCATAGACTTTCTCAAAGTCTGCCAAGTCGCCGTAATATGGATCAGGCAAATCGATCATCCTGCCGGTGCAAAACTGCATGAACAGCAGCACCTTTGCGTTTCCATCCACCGGTTTAAGCCGTTCCAGCGCTTCGATATGACTTCGGTCCATGCCCAAAATTACGTCGAACCGCTGAAAATCAGCAACAGTCACCATCCGGCAAACTTGGCCATCAATGGCCACACCATGGCGCGCCGCCACCTTGATCGACCGAAGGTCCGGCGGCTCCCCGATATGCCATCTGCCAAGTCCGGCTGAATCCAGCCGCATCGTAGTCAATGCCAGATCGCGGAACACCCCTTCCGCCAACGGCGAGCGGCAAATATTGCCGGTACAGACAAACAAAATGGAACCGGGGACTTTCTGGGGCATTGCATCAGAACCATGTTACGTTTCTGTAATACCAAAGGACACGATCATGACAACCACACGGCTCTCCGAAACCGATATCACCCAATTGCTCGCCGCCCTTCCAGGCTGGTCAAAACTCCATGCTCGCGAAGCCATCGGCAAGAGCTTCAAATTTGCAAACTTCCGCGAAGCCTTCGCCTTTATGACTGAAGTTGCGCTTTATGCCGAGAAAATCGACCATCATCCCGAATGGACCAATGTCTGGAACCGCGTCGACATTGTCCTGTCCACCCATTCGGCCAATGGCCTCAGCGCGCTGGACGATAAACTCGCCAAGGCAATCGAAAAATCAGCCATCCGATTTTCCTCGCCGGCCGCTTGAATCACGAAAAGCCCGGGGCCACATGATTGCACCGATAGCCGTCTGGCAACCGGCATAATTGGAGGTTGTGATGGACAAGCCGCTGGATGGCGAAATCTTTGGCCCGGGCGAGAAGGATCAGGAAAGCCGCGTCAAACGCGATTTCTGGCGCACGCTCAAAAAAGCCGCGCGGGCGGTTCCCTTCATGGATGAAGTGGTCGCCGCCTATTTTTGTGCGTTCGACCCCCACACTCCGGCTCGCGTTCGCATGATTATCCTGGGTGCGCTCGCCTATTTTGTCATGCCGTTTGACACGATTCCGGATTTTCTGGTCGGCCTCGGCTTTTCAGATGATGTCGCCGTCCTCACTATGGCCATCACCGCCGTGCGCGGCTACATCACCCCCGCCCACCGCAAGGCAGCACAGGACGCGCTGAAGGATCAGTTGACTTAATCGACGGCGACCTGCGGGTCCACGTACGTGAGCGCCGGAAGCGCAGAAAACCGCTCCAGTTGGCCGATGCAGTAGAATCTTCAGGCACAAACTTAGTCAACGTCGATTTGCGGGTCCGCTTCAATCGCCTTGCGCAACCTGGAAAACGCAAGACGGATCCGCGACTTCACCGTGCCGAGCGGCAGGCCGGTCTCTGCAGCAATTTCCGAATGCGACAGGCCATTGAAAAACGCATAGCGCACCAAATCGCGCTGATCTTGCGGCAAATCGGCCATCGCAACACGGATACGCTCATCGCGCTGCGCCGCATCGACGCTCTGGTCGGCAGGTTCCGGCGCATCAGGCTGAAACATCGGATCATCCGGATCAAGTAGCGCCGAGCGGTCACGGCGTTTGTGGTCAATACGCCGGTTGCGCGCCACGCGAAACAACCAGGTCGACAGGCTTGATTTGGCCGGATCAAACAAATGCGCCTTTTGCCACAGCACAATCATCACTTCCTGCGCCAATTCTTCCGATGCACCCCGATCCATGCCAAGGCGAATCAGATAACCATTGATGCGCGGGGCAAAGTGGTCAAACAGGTGCCCGAACGCCTCCCGGTCCCGCTGGTTCGCCACGCGCGCCGCAAGCAGGGCGAACCGTTCGGGCGTGAAGGGGGACTGCAAGGCAAATGGCTCCGGGATTGATAACCGCGAAGCAGCGCGGCATGACATGACTGTCCCTGAATGACGCATAATTCCGGCGAAAGGTCAAATTTGCGCCGCTTTTATTCGATTGGGATGTTTGAAAGGGATGTTATACGGTCCTCGGGCGCGGCAATTTTACCGGATTGTTCTGAAATCGGCTTCTGTTCACCGTTCGGTAACCAGAAATGCCGCAAAATTGAACAGATTATACCGGCCGGTTTGCTGCAGCTCGTGAGCCGATGACCAACAAGGATTTATGTACCCATGCGTATGATATCTGTGGTGACTGCCTGTGCGGTTCTGTTGGGCGCGGCCGGCTCTGCCATGGCGCAGTCCCCGACGCAGATCGGCAAATTTTCCGCTTGGGGCGCCTATGCCTATACCGCCACTGGCGGCAAGGTCTGTTATATCCTGACCATCCCGCAAACCAAAAAGCCTGACAAGGGCATAGATCACGGCGACAATTTCTTCCTCGTCAGCCAAAAACCCGGCCAGAACGTCGCCTTCGAGCCGCAATTCATGGCCGGGTATGAGCTGAAAGCGCAGACCAAGGTCACTGTTGCCGTTGGCGACAAGAGCTTTTCCATGTTCACGTCCGGCAAATCCGCATGGATGGAAAACGCCGCCGAAGAGCCATTGCTTCTTGCAGCAATGAAAGTCGGCAAGTCCATGTCCATCGCCGCCACATCCAAGCGCGGCACGGCTACAAACTACACTTTCTCGCTCTCCGGCATTTCCAAAGCGCTGGATGCGGTCAAAACCTGCAAGTAGCAAGTTCTACAAACGAGTAGACAGCGATCAACAGCTTTCGGGCTTTGCGCAATTTTTGCACATACGCGTCACTTGGATGACCTTTTCGCAATTTAGTGCTAGAGGCGCGGCCAACACATCCTGTTCGCCGTTCAAAGGCCCGAACCCAAATGACCGCCACGATTGATTTGACCACCCCCGCCGCCCGTGATGCCATGCGTCCGGTGATGTCCGAAAAGCCCTCGCTGATCGGTCTGACCCGCGCGCAGATGGGCGAAGCCCTGCGCGGCGTCGGCATTCCCGACAAGCAG
>JANMEX010000487.1:0-9718 GCA_031377485.1 Phyllobacteriaceae bacterium | reverse complement strand
CGTAAAACGCGAGATCGAGCGGCAGGCCAACGGACAGGTTGGATTTCAAGGTTGAATCGAACGAAACAAGCAACAGCTTTGCTGCCTCGGCAAAGCTCATGCGCTTGTCGTACGCACGCACGATGATCGGTTTGCCATACTTGTGCTCACCGATCTGGAAGAACGGTGTGTCCGGCGTTGATTCAATGAAGTTGCCTTCCGGATAAATCTGGAACAACCGTGGTTCTGAGCCGGAAATCTGCCCGCCCAGAATGAAGGTGGCGTTGAATGCGGAATCCGCTTTCTGGCCAGTGGCGGCATTGTTGTTGATGACCTCGCGTACGACATCGCCCACCAGCCTGGCTGTCTGGAACATGGACGGTGTGGCAAGCAGGGTCTGGTGGCGCTCTTGCGGCGCTTTTGTGCGCTCATCAAGGATGCTGACCACAGATTGGGTGGTGGCCAGATTGCCCGCAGCCATCAAGACAATGACGCGTTCACCCGGTTCGCACCACGTGTACATTTTGCGGAAAGTCGAAATGTTGTCGACACCGGCGTTGGTGCGGGTATCGGACATGAACATCAGTCCCTTGTCCAGTTTCATTCCAACGCAATATGTCATGCAGCCGCCGCCTGATTCCGATAAAAATCAGGGTCTTACTGCTCCACTTTGACAGCAACTTCAAGCGTTTCACTGCCGCTGCCGTGGCGTATCCCCGATATTGGTGCTGCATCGCGATAATCCAGCCCGACAGCGACCCGAACGTATTTTCCATCGGGGCAAATTTTGTTTGCCGGATCAAAGCCTACCCAGCCAAGTCCGTCCACATAGGCTTCCGCCCATGCATGGCTCGCGGCCTGATCTTCGCCATCCAGCATCATCAGATATCCCGAAACATAACGGGCAGGAATGTCGAGCAAACGGGCGGCTGCGACAAAGACGTAGGTCAGGTCCTGACAAACCCCATGCCCTGCAGTCAGCGCGGTTTCGGCGGTCGTTTCAACGTCGGTCTGGCCATTTTCATAAATCATCTTTTCGTTGATGCCGCTCATCAACTCATGCAGCAGGGCAACGCGAGGCTTAACCGAGGCAACACTGTCGGCAAGACTGCGAATGTTGTCGCCCGGCAGTGTCAGCGCCGTCTGCCGGCTGTAGACCCACAACGGTGTGCTTGTGCGGTCATGACCAATCACGCCATTTGTGTCGTGTGTCGTCACGGTCCCATGCGCGGTGATGGAAATTTCCACTGCGTTGCGTTCATGGCGGATCAGTTCGGCGACGTTGTCATAGCCATCGCGGTAGGAGACTTCGCGGTGTGCGCCTGTGCATGTGACCGTCCAATCATGGACTTGCTGCGTGCTGCCCGATGGCGGTGTCAGCTTCAGGCGTTGCAAGGCGTACGGCACTGGCGTGTCGTAATGGTAGGTGGACGTGTGGCTGATCTTGAGCTGCATGGTCAATCGAAGTTATAGGCTTCGGCGATGGCCGAGCCAAGGCGGTTGTTCTGGTCGATAAAGCCGGAAAGGAATTCGTGAAGTCCGGTGTCAATGATTTGCCGGATGGTCTTGCCGGTCAGGCTGCTCTTGGTTTCTGAAGACAGACTGTAAGCGTTCGACGAGACACCATAGTCATGTTCCAGATAACCCAGATTGACCGTGATGTTGTGATAACAAAACGCCAGCGAGCGTGGCATTCGGTCATTGAGGATCAAATAATCCGCGATGTTGGTCGGCTTGTATTCCGCCTCATACACCCAGCGATAGGAGCGATGCGCGGAAACTGAGCGCAAAATCGACTCCCACTGCGAATTGTCCATCGCTGAACCCACATAGGAAATCGACGGCAACAAAACGTAGTATTTCACATCAAGAATGCGGGCGGTGTTGTCTGCCCGCTCGATAAATGTGCCGAGATTTGAGAAGTTGAATATCTCGTTGCGCAGCATCGTGCCGTGGAATGCTCCGCGGATCAGTGCTGTCTCACGCTTTATCAGGTCAAGAATGCGCGGCAGTTCATTGTCCGGAATGGTCACGCAAAGGGCGCGAGTCAAATTCATCCACGCTTCGTTGACTGCTTCCCAGGTTTCGCGGGTGAGGGCGGTGCGCACCATTCGCGCATTGAAACGTGCGGCGGTGATGGAGGAGAGCACACTTGACGGATTGTTCGTGTTGCACAGGAGGAAATGGATAACATTGGCGGCCGTGTAGTCCTTGTGCACGGCCTCATAGGTACCGGTCGCTCCGGCGCTCAAGACTACTGACGACCATTCGTCCGGAGATCCGGCTGCCTTGGTCAGCGCCATGCGCATTCCGGCGTCAACCAGACGCGCCATGTTTTCCGCCCGCTCGATATAGCGGTGCATCCAGTAAAGTCCGTTGGCGGTTCTTCCCAAAATCATGTCAGTCGTCCAGAACCCAAGTGTCTTTGGTGCCGCCGCCTTGGCTGGAATTGACCACAAGCGATCCTTCCTTGAGTGCCACTCGGGTCAAGCCGCCCGGTGTAATGCGAATTTGATCCGAAACCAGCACGAATGGGCGCAGGTCCACGTGGCGCGGTGCAAGGCCTTTTTCGGTGAAGATCGGGACGGTGGAAAGCGCCAGCGTCGGTTGCGCGATGTAGTTTTTCGGTCTCGCCTTCAGTTTGGCTGCGAATGTTTCGCGCTCGGCCTTGGTCGATGCCGGACCGACCAGCATACCGTAGCCGCCGGAGCCATGGACTTCCTTGACCACAAGTTCGGCCAAATGTTCCAGAACATATTTCAGACTGTCCGGCTCGCTGCAGCGCCATGTCGGCACATTTTGCAGGATTGATTGGCGCCCCGTGTAGAATTCCACGATTTCAGGCATGTAGGAGTAGATCGCCTTGTCATCGGCAATGCCGGTTCCGGGCGCATTGGCAATCGTCACATTGCCCGCGCGGTAAATATCCATGATGCCCGCGACGCCGAGGCGTGATTTCGGATTGAACGTCAGCGGGTCTAGATAATCATCATCAACGCGCCGGTACAGAACGTCGATCGTCTGGTATCCTTGTGTTGTGCGCATGACAATTTTGCCATCCATCACCTTGAGATCTGAACCCTCGACAAGTTCGACACCCATTTGGTCAGCCAGAAACGCGTGTTCGAAATAGGCGGAATTATACGAGCCCGGCGTCAGCACCGCGATGGTCGGTTTGCCTTTGCAGCCTGCCGGTTTCACCGCTTCCAGCGAATTGCGCAGAAGTTTGGGATAGTCCTCGACCGAGCGCACCTTGATCTGATGGAAAAGCTCGGGGAACAGCTGCAGCATGGTTTCACGGTTTTCCAGCATGTAGGAAACACCGGAGGGTGTGCGCGCATTGTCTTCGAGCACGAAGAATTCATTTTCGGATGTTCGCACAATGTCGATGCCAATGATGTGCGTATAGACGCCAGCAGGCGGCCTGAAGCCGATCATCTCCGGCAAAAACGCATCGTTCTGTGAGATCAGTTCAACCGGTATGCGTCCGGCCTTGATGATCTCCTGCCGGTGATAGATGTCGTCAAGAAAGGCATTGATTGCCACAACGCGTTGTTCAATGCCCTGTGCAAGCCGCCGCCACTCAGAGCCCGATATGACGCGTGGCACAATGTCGAAAGGGATGAGCCGCTCGTCGGCTTGTTCATCGCCATAGACACCGAATGTAATGCCGGTGCGCCGGAAAACGTTTTCGGCATCCGTCGCTTTTTGCAGCAGACGCTTGTTTTCCTGCGTGTTCAGCCAGTTGGAATAGCCCGCATAAGCGTCGCGAACGCCGCCGGGGCCAGACATCATTTCATCAAATGCAATTGTTTTGCTCATTAAACACCCTGACTTAGAGTGATCTGATAGATGCGCCTGATGCAAGTGGGTTTTTTGCCAAAATTTTGGGCAGGCCGATTATTGTGCCGACCGTGGCGACTGTGACGAAAAAATTAACAGCCGGTAAATCCGAATGCTTGAATGCGACGGGCCTTATATAAGCGTTCCTTGACCTATTTATGCAATGTTCCCCGAAGGACATATCCGGGGATTTGCCAGATGCGCATTAGCGCCCATTTCAAGACGTTTGCAAAAGATCGCTCAGGCCAATTTGCAATCATATTTTCGCTGTGCCTTATTCCGATCCTTGCAGGTGTAGGTTTGGCAGTTGACTATACCTATGCCGTGCAATCAAAGACCCGCCTTCATGACGCCACCGACGCCGCTGCGCTGTATGCGGCGCGCGAATACCGGAAAACCGGCGTCTTGCCGCCCGTAGCCGATGTGCTGGCGTTCGTTGATACGGATTACGACAAGGTTGATAGCGAGAACACGCCGAAAATCATTTCCTACAAATTGGAAGCCGGCAAGATTTACCTTGAGACCAACGTTGTCACCCCCATCATGGTGATGGGCATATTCGGCCAATCAGACACGAATACATTTGTAAACAGCGTGGTGAATGTAGGCGAAGAGCAGGAACTCGAGATCGCACTGGCTCTCGATACAACCTACTCGATGACCAAACCATCCGGTGCGTCTTCCGACCAACTGGATCCAAGTGGCGATATTCTGCCACCCGGTACGACAAATATCGACCGCATGACGGCTTTGAAAGTTGCGGCGCTCAAGTTCAATAACGCTATATTTGGCGGAGCAACCGCCACAAGCAAGCGCCGAATTTCGGTCGTGCCATTCTCCAGATATGTAAATGTCGGCACTTCGCATCGTGGCGAGTCCTGGCTCGATGTTCCCGCAGACAGCGCTTCTACAGGTACGGCCTGTTCAGATTGGTATTATCCGGTGGTGGCCTATTCATCCACTTGCACGCCTGCGAGCTATTTTGTTGATGGCGTCGAGGTCACGTACCAAAGCTGCGAGCCCATTTACGGGACTGAGAAAATCCAATCCTGCTGGCCGACAGGGGAATCCAAATGGTACGGTTGCGTCGGTTCTCGCAAAGAGCCGTTCAATTTGAAAGAGGCTTTTCTGGGTAAGAAATTTACCGGAATCATGAATTTCTGGTGCGGCACGGAAGTCTTGCCGCTGTCTTCCGACAAGGTCGAAGTCGCCAATCGGATCAGTGCCCTCAGTGCAAATGATTACACCTACATTCCCGAAGGTGTGATGTGGGGAACGCGGATGCTGACGTCCGGCCAGCCATTTGTCGAGGCCCATGCTTCCACTGCTATCAAAAAAGTCAAGAAAATCATGGTGCTGATGACGGATGGCGAAAATCAGATATCGGCAGATTTGCCCGATTATCCCACCCACAACAGCTCAAACCTCGATCAGGCCAATGATTGGACGACCGCGGCCTGCAATCAGGCAAAAGATCAGGATATCGAGATTTATTCGGTCACTTTCGGAACAGATGTCACAGCCGCTGCCAAGAGTATCATCAAGGACTGCGCCTCCAGCCCATCCAACTATTACGATGCTTCCAACGCGGAAAAGCTGGTCAAGGCATTTGAAGACATCGCTGCGCAGGTCAACCGCCTTTATCTTGCCGGGTAATGACGACGCCTAAAAATGACACCAAAAGACGGCCTACGGGCCGTTTTTTGTACTTAATTGTTGGAATAATGGTGGGCGCGACAGGGATTGAACCTGTGACCCCACCCGTGTGAAGGGTGTGCTCTCCCGCTGAGCTACGCGCCCGCCCGGCTTCACGCCAAACGAGCGGGCGGTATAGTGGACGGCTTCGGGCAAAGTCAAGCGCCGCGGTCAGCGCCCGCGCGACGCCTTCAGAACACGCGTCACCAGCCCCAGATCAAGCTGGTCAAAATGGTCAATCACGTGGCTCGGCTCATATTCTGCAACGGGTCTGTCACTGTAGCCGAAAGAGACCGCAATTACCGGAAGGCCTGCAGCTTTTGCAGTGTCAATGTCAGTGACGCTGTCGCCGATCATCACAGCATGCTCCATGTCACCGCCAGCCATTTTGATCGTCTCGACCAGATGGCGCGGGTCGGGCTTTTTGAACGGGAACGTATCCTGACCGCAGATCGCCTCGAACCGACCGGCAACGCCCAGTCCGGTCAAAAGCCTGCGCGACATCACTTCATATTTGTTGGTGCAGATCGCATGGATGTAGCCGGCTGCCGAAAAGCGGTCCAGCGCCGCCATAACGCCCGGAAACGGCACCGTATTGCCCGGCATGTTCGCCTCATAGTGCGATATGAATGCAGCCATCAGTTCTTCAAGCAATTCAGGCTTCACAGACCTGCCACGCGCTTGCATTGCCCGCTCGATCATCACGCGCCCGCCATGCCCGACATATTTCATAAGGTCGCGCGGGTCTGCCGGTGGAAGCCCTGCAATTTCCAGACAGTGATTGAGACTGTCCAGAAGATCAGGTGCGGTGTCGGCAAAAGTGCCATCGAGATCGAATACGAGAATCGGTTTGGTCATGGTCCAAATTGTCCGGCAAAACGTCTCGCTGCAAGAGCCATGGCGTGGTTTGCATCAGATAGGGACGCTGCAAACCCATTGAACCGCACCAGAGAACAGCACCAGACAATAGCACCGGACTTGGCATTTGCTGAATTTCCATGATAGGACCCGCCCGGTTTCGGACAGGGATGACACTGGCATGGATGCCCGGCAATTGAAGATCAAGGCGGCGGAAGCTGCGCTCGAACATGTCACCTCCGGCATGCGCCTTGGCATTGGGACAGGTTCGACTGCCGAGGAATTCATCAGGCTTCTGGCTAAAAAAGTGGCAACTGGCCTGATCGTCATTGGGGTACCGACGTCCGAACGGTCCGCGGCGCTTTGCCTTGAACTTGGCGTACCGCTGGCAACATTGGATAACCTCCCCGAACTGGATTTGACGGTGGACGGGACTGACGAAATCGACCCTGATTTTTCACTCATCAAAGGCGGCGGCGGTGCCTTGCTGCGGGAAAAGATCGTCGCGGCGGCGTCTGCCAAGATGCTGGTCATTGCCGATGAGTCTAAAATGGTCAACCATTTGGGCAAATTCCCGCTGCCGATCGAGGTCAATGCCTTTGGCCTTGAGGCGACGAAAATCGCTGTCAGAAATGCTGCGGAAGGCCTTGGTTTGGCCGGCCCGGTGATATTGCGCGAAAAAGACGGCAAGATTTTTGTGACCGACGGTGGACATCTCATACTTGATGCATCTTTTGGCCTTATTCGCGATGCATCTGCCCTTTCACATGCTTTGCACGCCATTCCGGGGGTGGTAGAGCACGGTCTGTTCCTGAATATGGCAAAGACCGCTGTCATTGCCGGAGCGAGCGGCATACGCACACTCGAACGCTGAAATACGGAGACACGATATGACTATTGCATCCGGCCTTGGCCGTAGTTTCAAGGCAGCAGCAGCAAGCCTGTTCCTTCTCACAAGCGGCATTGCCCACGCCCAAGAGGCGACACCGGAGCATCTTGCTGCCGCACGTGCAGCCATTGCATCCATTGGCGCGACAAACCAGTTTGACGCCATCTTGCCGCGCGCTGCAGATGCTCTCAAATCAGAGATGATCCAGAAAGATCCGAACCTTGAGGCCATAATCACTTCAACTGTTGACAATGAAGTGCTTGCCTTGGCTGTCCGCCGTGCCGATCTCGAAAAAGAAGCGGCTCTGGTTTATGCGAAAGTGTTCACCGAAGCCGACTTGAAGGCGATCTCGGACTTTTATACGACCGATGCTGGCAAAAAGCTGATCAAGGAAGGCCCCATTGCGACACGCGGTCTGATTGACGCTGCCAATATCTGGCAGGCCGGCGTTGCCCGTGATCTGGCAGCAAATGTCGGTGCCAAGATGAAGGCGGCGGTACCTGCGGAACCTGCACCTGCACCAGATGCTGTTCCCGCCGATGGCGCAGCAGACCCGGCCAAGGCGCCAGAAGCACCGAAGCAGTAATTCAAGTCGCCCTACGGCGAGTTTACACACAGATTGTCGCAGCCCGGGCGGTACCTAAGCCCGGGCTTTGCTTTTGTGCGCCATAGCGACTATCTCAATATCATCACCTTCAATGACGGAGACCGGACATGGCCGCGTATGATTTTGACTTGTTTGTCATTGGCGGCGGGTCTGGCGGTGTGCGCGCCGGCAGGGTGGCGGCTTCCATGGGCAAGCGGGTCGGCGTTGCCGAAGAGCACCGCTTCGGCGGCACCTGTGTCATCCGCGGCTGTGTGCCGAAAAAGCTGTTCGTCTATGCCTCCGAATTTCAGGATCATTTCGAAGATGCGGCCGGGTTTGGCTGGACTGTCGGTGAATCATCTTTTGACTGGAAGAAGTTGATTTCATTCAAGGATATCGAAATCTCCCGTCTCGAAGGCCTTTACCGAAAGGGTCTGGAAAACAACAAGGCAACGATTTTCGATGATCGTGCCGAGTTTATTGATCCCCACACCATTCGCCTTATAAATACCGGCAAGACGATCACGGCTGAACATATTTTGATTGCCACGGGTGGTCGTCCCAACCCGCATGTTGCCCTGCCGGGCCACGAACTTTGCATCTCATCCAATGAGGTTTTTCATTTGGATGAATTGCCGAAAGACATGATCATCGAAGGCGGTGGCTACATCGCGCTGGAATTTGCCAACATCTTCCATGGCCTTGGTACCGACGTTACCGTCGTTTATCGCGGCAAGGAAATTCTCTCGCGCTTCGACCAGGATGTTCGCCAAAATCTGCACAAGGCGATGACATTGAAGGGCATCCGTATTCTCACCGAGACGATGCTGGAAGGTGTGCGGCGCGGTGATGATGGAAGGCTGCATGTCATTATGTCCAACGGCGAGGCGCTGGACACGGATCAGGTTCTGCTCGCCGTTGGCCGTCTGCCGAACACGGAAAGCCTTGGCCTTGAGCAGGCAGGTGTTGCAACCGACAAGCTGGGCGCAATCGTTGTGGATGACTATTCCCGCACCTCGCAGCCGCATATCTTTGCAGTCGGCGATGTCACCAACCGCGTTCAACTCACGCCGGTCGCCATCCACGAGGCCATGTGTTTCATTGAGACAGTCTTCAAGAACAATCCGTCGCGGCCCGACCATGAGATGATTGCCACCGGTGTTTTCACGCGGCCTGAAATTGGCACTGTTGGATTGTCAGAAGAAGCTGCCGCCAAAAAATTCGCTGATCTCGACATTTTCAGGGCTGAATTCCGCCCGATGAAAGCGACATTGTCCGGCTCGCAAGACCGGATGTTGATGAAGCTGATTGTCGACGCCGCCAGCCAGAAAGTCATCGGCGCTCACATCATGGGCCCGGACGCAGCCGAAATGGCGCAGCTTCTGGCGATCCCAATGAAAATGGGCGCAACCAAGGCGGACTTTGACCGGACAATGGCGGTGCACCCGACAGCGGCGGAAGAATTGGTTACGATGTACAGCCCGACCTACAAGATCAGGGACGGGGTGCGGGTATAGGTTTCATGACCTGTTGCGGATTTGTGCGAGTTGAGCTTTTGCGTTTTCTTTTCGAGCCACATTTGCCAATTCCACGGAGACGACACGTCGCCCAACCGGCCAAAACGAAATGCCGGCCAGTTTGAAAGACTGCAGTCCGAACGGGATGCCAATTATTGTCACGCAGTTAAGAACACCAGCGACCAGATAACTAAAGAATAGAATTGTACCGAAGGTTGCCGCCCATACCAGATTTGCGATGAAACCCACAGTTCCAGTAATTGCGGTAGTCGTGGTCAATCCTTTCGCGTCAAGTTCGCGAACATGAACGACGTCCTTTCCAAACGGGAAGGCGGAGAGTTTTGCCATTTC
>JANMEX010000469.1:0-2636 GCA_031377485.1 Phyllobacteriaceae bacterium | reverse complement strand
GCGCTGCTGCGCTTCATCGGCTGCAATGCCGACACCTATCTGATGTCGGCGCTGTTTGGTGACGAGATTGCGTTTCGCCATGATTTTGCGCGGATTGATCCCGCCAATCCGGCCGAAATCGGCAAAACACTGATGCAGGCCATTCGGCGGTCGCATCCTGCTGCAGGCGGCGTTTCGGCCGCTTTGATGGTGGCCAAGGGACTGTTCCGCGCCCGCGCCGAGGCGCCTCCAATTCTTGCCGGCCATTGCGAAGTCGCGGCACAGTTTGCATTGCGGCTGGGTCTGGGGCCTCAAGAAGCGGACAATCTTGGCCAGCTCTACGAACGCTGGGATGGCAAAGGCCAGCCGCGCGGCGTGAAGGGCCAAGCCGTGGCTTTGCCGGTCCGCCTTGTCACTTTGGTGCAGGATTGCATTATTCTGTCGGAAGCGGAGGGGCTGGAAGCCGCGAAGGCGCGGATTGCCGCGCGACGGGGCGCGGCCTACGATCCGTCGCTCGTTGACCGTTTTCTGCCGGTGGCCGCGCAGCTGATGGCGGACCTTGAGCGGATCAATGCCGATGCCGCGCTGGCGCTTGACCCCGGCCCGGCGGCTGTTCTGGACGAAGCGGGCATTGATGCGGCCTGTCTGGTGCTGGCTGACATGACCGACATCCGGATGCCGCAGACGTTGGGCCACAGCCGGGCGGTGGCGGCGCTGGCCGAGACTGCCGCCCGGCGTATGCGCCTTTCAGCGGCGGAGATTGCGCTGGTGCGCCGCGCGGCACTTTTGCACGACATTGGCGAATGCGCGACACCGGTTGCCGTTTGGCATCGCCCAGGCGCGTTTTCGCAAGCAGAGCGCGGCCAGATTGAACTGCATGCCTATCAGTCTGAACGGTTGTTGCGCATGCGCCCGTCACTGGCGGTGCTTGCGGATATCGTCGGGCGTCATCATGAGCGGCTTGATGGTTCCGGCTATCACCGGGGCTGCCGGGCGGCGGAGCTTTCGCCTGCCTCAAGGGTCGTTGCAGCTGCCGAAGCCTTCCGCACGGCAACGGAAAGCCGGCCGCACCGTCCGGCCTTGCGCCCGGAAGCGGCAGCAGCAAGACTGAATGCGGCCATCCGCGCCGGAGCAATCTGCCCGTTGGCAGGTGCGGCGGTGATTGAGGCTGCAGGTCAGCGCGCTTTGGCGCAAGGCGACGGCAGAACGACGCTTACTCCGCGCGAAAATGAAGTTCTGCTCCATCTGACCAGCGGACTCACAGTGAAAGGTGTGGCGCGCGCACTTGGTGTTTCGACAAAGACTGCCGACAATCACGTGCAAAATCTTTACGGCAAGCTTGGCGTGTCAACGCGTGCAGCCGCCGTGCTCTGGGCGGTCGAGCATGGTCGCCTGCCGGCGGGCCGGAGTGCAACTGCCGCGGATTGACAATTCTCGTGCCCGCTGCCGCCGATAGGGTGTTCACCCCATGTGCGCATCGGTTGGTCGTGAGAATATCCCGTTCAATCCGCATCCATTGGGGAGGCGGAACACATGGGAGAACATCATGACAAACGCTGCCACAACAGAACAGGTCAAACTTGCCCGCAGCCTGTTCGACTCCTTTGCTGCCGGCGATCTGGACGTCTGGGAAGCCAAACTCGCTCCTGACTTCACCTTCGGATATCCCGGATTGCGCTATGGAGAGGGTGTTGACGCCGCCCGTGCATACAATGAGCCATTCAACGCCGCCTTTACAGATTGGGACACGGAAGTTCATTCGGCCGCTGTGGACGGCGACACAATCCTGTTGCGCATGACGGTCAATGCCACCCACTCCGGCGCACTGGTCACGCCGGAAGGCATCCTGCCGCCCACCGGTGTCCGGGGCAAAGTCGAAGTCGCATTGCTCGCCAAAACGCGTGGCGGAAAGATTGTGCGCGAAGAGACATTATGGAATGTACCAGAACTGATGGCCCAACTGATGGCGGCGCACTGACACCTTCAAGCTGCCCGGAGGGCATGCAGTCAATTGCCGTGTTACTGCCAGAATCAACGCCCGCTCTGAATGGCGGGCGTTCTCACGTTGCCAAATGCGCGATCAGCGCGTCCGCCGCCTCAACCGCTTTCCCCTCATCCCGCGCGACAATCGCCTCAATCAGCGCCACGTGCCGTTCCGCTGCCTTGGCCAGCGAGTCCGGCCGTTGCAGGCGGAACCAGAATCTTCGCGAGTGGGTCTGCAGCGGTGCAGCGAGGCGGGCGGCGTAGGGGTTGGCGGCGGCGCGGGCGAGGATTGTGTCGAACGCTTTGTCGGCGTCGAGGAACAAATCCACATCGCCTTCTTCAGCAGCCTTGCGCATTTGCTCGCCGACAAAGCTGAACGCCTCGTCATCGGCGGATGACGCGTAGCGCGCTGCGGACTTTGCCAGCACCTGTTCGACGCCGCGGCGGGCGTCCAGCACCTTGGCAAACTCCATTGGATCAAGATTGGAAATCTGGATGCCCGAGCGCGGGCGGATGTCCACCAGCCCTTCCCATGCCAAGCGCTGGATTGCCTCACGCACTGGCGTGCGACCGACGCCGAGCCGGTCGATCAGCGTCGCTTCAGTCAGCATTTGGCCGGGGGCAAGGCGCAGTGTCACAATTTCGCGCTCAAGCAAAAGGTAGGCCTGCGTTGC
>JANMEX010000467.1:0-4588 GCA_031377485.1 Phyllobacteriaceae bacterium | reverse complement strand
GCGAGTTCGCGGACGGAGAAGGGTTCGAGTTGCGCCATCCGAAGTATTCGCTTCGCAATCTGGGCTACGGCCCGGTCGCCCCGAACCTGCAAATGTCCCCGCGCGTGGCGCCGCCCATGATCGGACAGGGCCTGTTGGAAGCCGTGCCGGAAGCAGACCTTATCGCCAACGCCGACCCGGACGACAAGAACGGCGACGGCATTTCCGGCCGTGCAAACCGCGTGATCGACCCGCTCACCGGCAGTCAAACCATCGGGCGTTTTGGCTGGAAAGCCAACCAGACCAATCTCGTATCCCAAAATTCAGGCGCAGCCGTCGGCGACATCGGCATTACTTCGCCAGTCCATGCCGTCGAAAACTGCACGCCAACCCAGAAAGACTGTCTTGCCGCGCCTGTGGGCGGCAACGAAATAGACTTGTCACAAAGCTTTCTCGACCGGCTGACACTCTACACCCGTCTTCTGGCCGTACCGGCGCAGCGCAATAGCGATGATCCGAAAGTTACCGCCGGAATGAAGCTGTTCGAAACCATTGGGTGCGCGTCATGCCACATGATGACTCTAAAGACCGGTTCTGACGCTGTACTGCCTGAACTTGTCAATCAAACCTTTCATCCCTTTACCGACCTTTTGCTGCACGACATGGGGCCTGACCTTGCCGACAATCGCCCTGATGGACTGGCCACCGGTCTGGAATGGCGCACTCAGCCGCTTTGGGGCATCGGTCATTTTCAGGTCACCAACGGACACCAGCGCCTGCTGCACGACGGGCGTGCGCGCGGCGTGGCCGAGGCGATCCTGTGGCATGGCGGCGAGGCTGAAAAAGCGCGAGAAAGCTTCCGCAACGCATCAAGCCAAGAGCGCGACGCGCTGATCGCGTTCCTGAATTCCTTGTGAAAATCAAAGCGGCCTGTGGCCGAACCAGTCAAAATCAGCGGGTGTTACCTCGGGCCCGTTATGTCAAAGCCAGAATCCGGACATGGGCGCCTGTAAAATACCGACAAACGCCTTTGCTTTGAGGCCTTTATTTCTTCTTCCGTGGCGGACCTGCCCGCTCGGCAGACGCAGCCCAGAGATTGACGTTTGCCTCCAGTGCATACTTGTCGATTTCAGCAAGCTCTGCCTTCGTAAAATCAAGATTATCTAGCGCAGCAACACAATCAATGATCTGCTGGCTTTTCGAGGCACCGATAAGCGCCGAGGTCACGCGCCCGCCGCGCAGGACCCATGCAAGCGCCATCTGCGCCAGAGATTGGCCGCGCTTTTCGGCGATGGCGTTGAGCGCGCGCAAACCGACGAGCGTCTTGTCGCTCAACATGTTCGGATCAAGCGATTTGCCCTGCGCCGCGCGGCTGTCTTCCGGGATGCCTTTGAGATATTTGTTTGTCAGCATGCCTTGCGCCAACGGTGTAAACGCGATGGAACCCATGCCTTCCTTTTCGAGCGTATCCAGAAGCCTGTCTTCTTCAACCCAGCGATTGATCATCGAATAGCTTGGCTGATGAATGATGCAAGGTGTGCCAAGGTCGCGCAAAATCTTGGCGGCCTCTTTGGTGCGCTTGGAATTATATGACGAGATACCCGCGTAAAGCGCCTTGCCGGAGCGCACCGCATGATCGAGCGCACCCATGGTCTCTTCAAGCGGTGTGTCCGGATCAAACCGGTGCGAATAGAAGATATCGACGTAGTCGATCCCCAAGCGCGTCAGGCTTTGGTCAAGGCTCGACAGCACATATTTGCGGCTGCCCCATTCGCCATAAGGGCCGGGCCACATATAATAGCCCGCCTTGGTCGAGATCACCAACTCGTCGCGCAGTCCGTGGAAATCAGTCTTCAGGATTTCGCCGAATGCCGTTTCGGCGGAACCTGCAGGCGGACCGTAATTGTTGGCGAGATCAAAATGCGTGATGCCAAGATCAAAGGCAGTCCGGCAAAGTTCGCGCTTCAATTCATGCGGCGTGTCGCCGCCGAAATTATGCCAGAGGCCAAGCGATATGGCTGGCAGCTTCAGTCCGCTTTTGCCAACGCGGTTATATTTCATCTTCGAATAGCGATCTTCGGCGGGGAGCCAGCTCATGATTGTCTCACTCTATTGAACAGGACGGTAACCCTATCGGATTGCCGTCCCATTTCCAATCAGCGCAACAGCGCTTTCGCCTCTTCGGGTCCCAAATACGCTGGCTGGGTGCACGTCGTCTGCAGCGTGATAAACTCGCCAATTTCGCCCGAACGAAGCGCTGCCGTCATGACATCAACGCCGTGCAGCGTGCGATCCAGCGAGCAGCGGTAATCGCGCCCTTCGGCAATGCCGATGGCCATATCGGCAAGACCTGCCGTGCGGTAGTTGGCCATCTTGCCTTGCGGGTGATCCTGGTTGGGAATGCCAAGCGCATGATCCCATGCGGGTAGCGCTTCGGCAGGACCATTGCGCTTGGTTGCCAGCACTTCACCGCCGAAGAAGTTCGGGTCCGGCACGTAAAGCGAGCCTTCAGATCCGTAAAGTTCCATGTTGCCATGACGATGAGCAAACACGTCCCACGAGGAGGTCAGTGTCACTGTTGCACCGGAATGAAACTCCAGAAGCGCGTGCACGGACGTTGGTGTCAGCACCGGAACAGTCTCGCCGGTGCGCGGACCGTTGGAAATGGTCCGTGCCTTTTGTGGTGTGAAGGTCAGTGCGCCAACGCGCTTGACCGGACCAATCAGATTGATGAGGTTGGCCACATAATAGGGACCAAGATCCAGAACCGGACCGCCGCCGGGCGCATAGAAGAAATCGGGGTTTGGATGCCAATGCTCCATGCCGAAGTTCATGACATGGGCCGTGCCTGAGGTGATGGTGCCAACAAGTCCATCGTCAATCGCCTTTCGGGCCTGTTGATGGGCACCGCCAAGGAACGTGTCCGGAGCGCAGCCTGCCTTGAGGCCCTTGGCATCTGCAATGCGGCGAAGGTCAAGCCCCTGTTCAATTGTAAGAACCAGCGGCTTTTCAGAATAGGCGTGTTTGCCCGCTTCCAGGATCGCCTTGGTAATTGGATAATGTGCGGCCGGGATGGTCAAATTGACAATGACGTCGATGTCCTTGGACGCCAGCAGATCGTCGACGCTCATCGCTTTCAGGCCGAATTTTTCAGCCTGCGCGTTTGCCGTTGCCATGTTCATATCGGCGCAAGCGGTGATTTTGAGGCCGCGAAACAGCGGCGCGAGGGTGAAGTAGGCGGTCGAGATGTTGCCGCATCCGATGACGCCAACGCGAAGTTCAGTGGCCATGGTCAATATCCTTAGAGTTTCGAGGCAGCTTCAAACGAACGCTGCGCAAAGCGCGCGGTATCGCTTGGCTTGTCATGTTCGAGCACGTAATGGCGAATGCGCGTCTTTTTCAGCGCAGCCATGATCGGCTTGTAGTCGACGGTGCCGTGACCCACATCAGCCCAGCCGTCCTCATCCGCATTCTTGCCCTTCGCAGCGATATCCTTGATGTGGGCGCAGGTGATGTTGCCCGCATATTTCTTGATCAGTTTGATCGGATCAGCGCCGCCACGGATGACCCAGGCAACATCGATTTCCCAGTCTAGCAGCGGCGCGCCCTTGAACATCATTTCATGAGGCGTCTTGCCATCGGGAAGTGTGACAAACTCGAAATCATGGTTGTGCCAACCAAACGAATAGCCCTCGCCGCGATAAAAAGCGGCAATCTTGCCAAGACGCTTGCCGAAGTTGCGCCAGCCAGCAGAATCCTTTGGACGATCGTCAACACCAATGTGAGGACAATAGATGTGGCGGATTCCAAGGGTTTTGAGTGTCTTCAACGTGCCCTTCTTGTCGCCTTCAAGCTGGTCAATGCCAAAATGGGCGGTCGGCATGGTGAGGCCGTGCTGATCGAGAAGTGTCTTGAGGCCTGCGGCATCGGCGTAAAGACCGCCGTAACCCTCGACCTCCTTGTAACCGGCATCGGCCACGATCTTGATCGTGTCCGCAAGCGAGGAATGATTACGGGCGGAATAGAGCTGGAATGAAAGGCGCTTCGGCATTTAAAGTTCTCCCAAAAATCAGGCTTTGAGCCAATTGTCATAATCAGAAACGAGCAGATGCAGCGGACGCACATCTTCTTCGATGGTCGCAAAACGGCCGATCGGCTCGCGGAAAATATTGTCGGTGAGATCATCGTTGACCGTCGAGACTTCGCCGATCAAAACGTCTTTCCCCTCGCCCCAGAAGGCGTGCCAGACGTTGGTGTGCAGAGTGACGCTTTCGCCCGGATCAAGCGAAAGCAACCCGCCTGCCTTCATCGTGCGTGCCGTGCCGTCGCAGGTGACACGCACTTCGGCCTCCTCGTCGATGGAGCCGTCCGCCTTGGCCATGAACAATTCCAGCACCAGCTTGCCGCCACCGCGGTTGATGATGTCTTCGGACTTGATGTCATGCCGGTGCATCGGCGAAATCTGGTTCTTCTTCGAGATCATGATTTTTTCGGCGTAAACCATGCCACGGCCACGCGCGAGGTCGGCTGCGACGCCGTTGCGGACGGTAAACAGGAACAGGCCGAGCTCATCAAACTTGCCCTGGCCATAGTCGGTGATATCCCAGCC
>JANMEX010000460.1:0-11227 GCA_031377485.1 Phyllobacteriaceae bacterium | reverse complement strand
CAGACAACGCCCTGTTCGCCAAAGACCCCGTGGCTTTCAACAAGATCGTTGAGGACCTTGCACCTTGCGCGAGCGCATCGCCAAGATGGAAGACGAATGGCTGGAGCTGGAAATGCTCAAGGCAGACCTTGAAGGAGCCTGAGCAAATTTCGCGCAGGGCATGTCTCAAAAGGTGACCTCAGGCGCCGTATCGCTTTTCAATGTATTCAGCGACCATGACTTGAAAATCGGCAGCAATATTGGGACCGCGCAAAGTCCCGGCTTTCTTGCCGTCAATGAAAACCGGTGCCGCAGGAGATTCTCCCGTGCCCGGAAGTGAGATGCCAATATCAGCATGCTTGCTTTCGCCCGGACCATTGACGATGCAGCCCATCACCGCGACGTTGAGCGCCTCGACGCCCGGATATTTTTCGCGCCAGACCGGCATGTTCTTGCGCAGATCATCCTGAATGTTCTGCGCCAACTCTTGGAACACGGTCGACGTCGTACGCCCGCAGCCCGGACAGGCTGCAACGATGGGTACAAACTGGCGAAAGCCCATGGTTTGCAACAATTCCTGCGCCACCTGAACCTCGCGGGTGCGGTCGCCATTGGGTTCCGGCGTCAGCGAGACACGGATCGTGTCGCCAATGCCCTGCTGCAACAGGATGCCCATTGCGGCTGATGAGGCAACGATACCCTTGGAGCCCATGCCAGCCTCGGTAAGGCCAAGATGCAACGCATGATCGGAACGCTGGGCAAGTTTTACATAGACCGCCACCAGATCCTGCACTTGGCTGACCTTGGCTGACAGAATGATGTGATCGCGGGCCAAGCCGATCTCTTCGGCAAGTTCAGCAGAAATCAGGGCCGATTGGACAATGGCCTCGTGCATCACCTCTCGGGCGGAAAGCGGCGCGCCCTTCGCATGATTTTCGTCCATAAGCCGCGTCAGCAATTCCTGATCGAGCGACCCCCAGTTGACACCGATACGCACCGGCTTGTCGTGCCGGATTGCCATTTCGACGATGTCGGCAAACTGCTTGTCCTTCTTTTCCTTGAACCCGACATTGCCCGGATTGATCCGGTATTTGGCCAAAGCCTTGGCGCAATCGGGATGATCGGCGAGCAGCTTGTGGCCAATGTAATGAAAATCACCAACCAGCGGCACATCGCAGCCGATGCGGTCCAGGCGTTCACGGATGCGCGGCACGGCGGCGGCGGCTTCATCCCTGTCTACCGTGATGCGCACCAGTTCGGAGCCGGCGCGGGCCAGCGCAGAAACCTGCGCGACCGTGCCATCAATGTCGGCAGTGTCCGTGTTGGTCATCGACTGCACCACCACAGGATGTCCGCCGCCGACAATGACAGAGCCGACCTTGACGCCAACAGTCAATTTGCGGGCGAATGGCTGAGGGAAATAGGAAATGGTCATGTCAGATAATTCCGGACTTGGCTGCGGGCATGAAAAAATGGTCAAACGCATCTAATCTTCAATTTCTTGAAGGTCATTAAAATTCCGAAGCCTGACCAAAATGTGAAGACGTGATGAGTGTCAAACTCAAAGAACCAGCTTGTGGTCGTGAGCCTCACCCTGCAACCAGCCGCACCAGTGCCTTTGCGCCATCAAGGCGCTCTTGCGAGGTAGTTGCACGCAATTTGAGGCCGTCTATTCCATCCAGCAGAATGTTTGCCAGTTGCACACCCGTGAGGCGCTTCGACTTGGCGACGCCCGAAGCTTCGAGGGCATCAGCCACCATGGCTGTCTTCTTGGCATGCCAGTCAGCCACGACATCCCCAGCCAATTGATGTTTCATGTCCATCAATTCTGCGCCATGCGCGGTTGTGTATAAAAACTCCGTCGGATCGAGGATGCCGCATTTGATGGAAGCAAACAGCCGGTCTTCGATGGGGTCGGGGCCATTCAACGCCACTTTTGCGGATTCAAGCGCCTTGCCCATCATCTCGGAGGCGATGGCGCTATAGATTTCGCCCTTGTTCTTGAATTGATTGTAGAGCGCCGGACGTGACATGCCGCATGCCTTGGCAACATCATCCATCGTCATGCGCTGATAGCCGTAGCGCAACACCACGTCGAAAGCGCATTCGAGAATGCGCTTGCGCTTCTCGTCGTTAACGTTCGGGACGCTATTTGCGGAAGAAGATTCCATGGCTTGACGTTTTGACATTTTTTCACATAATGTCAACATGTCAGGTATGCGACCTTGGGAGAATCCACATGAAGTTGAACGTGAATGGTGCGGAACGGGAATTGAATGTCCCGCAAGACATGCCGCTTTTGTGGGCGCTTCGGGATGGACTGGATATCAAGGGGCCGAAATTCGGGTGCGGCGTTGCGTCCTGCGGCGCGTGCACGGTGTTGATTGACGGCGTGGCCACACGCTCTTGCGTCACTCCCGTCGGGACTGTGACCGGTGCTGTGACGACCATTGACGCACTCGAACAGAACGGCGTCTTGCACAAGGTGCAGCAGGCCTGGCTCGATGAACAGGTCGCACAGTGCGGATATTGCCAGTCCGGTCAGATCATGAGCGCGGTGGCCTTGCTGTCTGAAAAGCCCAACCCGACTGACACTGAAATCGACGATGCCATGAGCGGCAATCTTTGCCGTTGCGGCACATACCCCAAAATCCGCGCCGCCATCCACCGCGCTGCCAACGGAGTGGCATAATCATGGGCCGCATCGCAAAAATCGCCCGCCGCACATTCCTTGTTGGCGCAGTCGCCATCGCCGGCGGCGTGGCCTTTGGCTACTATCAGTTCAGGAAGCCGGTGAAGAACCCGCTGAAAGAAGGATTGGCGGAAGGCGAAGCCACATTTAATCCGTATGTGAAAATCAGCGCCGACAACACCATCACCATAATCGCCCCGCGCGCCGAAATGGGCCAAGGCATCATGACCACGCTCGCTGCCCTGGTCGCGGAAGAATTGGAAGTCGGGCTTGATCAAGTGACGGTCGAGCACGGCCCCGCATCCGGCGCCTATTTCAATAGCGCTGTGATGAGCGAGAATGCACCTTTTGCAAACTTCGAACACTCAGCGATCAAGGACAGTTTTCGCTCGGTAATGGGAGCGGTCGGCAAGATTGCCGCGCTGCAGATTACCGGTGGTTCGACGTCCACTGTAGATGCGTTCGAGAAGATGCGCCACGCCGGCGCAATGGCGCGCGAAATGCTGAAAGCAGCGGCAGCCAGGGAACTGAGCGTCGATATTTCGACACTCAAGGCAGAACGTGGCTCGGTGACAGACCCCGTATCGGGCAAGAGCCTGACGTATGGCCAACTGGCATTGAAGGCAGCGGAAATGGAGCCGCCAGCAGACATCAAGCTGAAGGACCGCAAAGACTGGAAACTGCTCGGCAAATCCCAGCCGCGTGTTGACATGCGCGCGAAGGTCACGGGCGGGCGGATTTACGGCATCGATGTCAGCTTGCCGGATATGGTTTATGGCACGGTGAAAATGAACTCGCGGCTTGGCGGGCGAATGAAGAGCTTCGATGCCAAGGCGGCGCAGGCCATGCCGGGCGTCATCAAGGTGGTCGAAATCGATTGCCAGTTCGGCCACGGGCTGGGCGTGATTGCCGACAACACATGGACCGCGTTTCAGGCGGCCGATGCAATTACAGTTGAATGGGGCGAAGCGCCCTATCCTGCGGACACCGCGGGTATCATGGGCGTGATCGACACCGCTTTGGCGGCAGGCGGCGGTTCGGCATTGCGCGAAATTGGCGATGTATCCGTGCAGTTTGCCGATGCGCCGATCGAGAAAATTGTCGAAGCCACTTATTCCGTGCCGTTCCTCGCCCACGCCACGATGGAGCCGATGAACGCCACGGCGCAGTTCAAGGACGGCAAGCTGGAAATCTGGTCGCCCAACCAAGGCCCGACCATCGTGCGGTTTATCTGCGCCAGTGTCGCTGGCCTTGATCAAAACGATGTCACCGTCCACACCACGATGATGGGAGGCGGCTTCGGGCGGCGCGGGGAAAATGATTTCTCGGGCTACGCCACGCTTCTGGCGATTGCCGCTGATGGAAAGCCGGTCAAGGTCACGTGGTCCCGCGAAGAAGACATGAAGCATGACCTTTACCGCCCTGCGGCAATTGCCAAATTCAAGGCGAGGTTGGGCGAAGATGGCTTGCCGATTGCGCTGGACGCAGCTCTCGCCTCGCCGTCGATCATGCGCTCGGTCGTGCGCCGCAATCTTCCATCCATGGGCAATGCGCCGCTGGGCCCGGACAAGTCGATTACTGACGGTGCCTTCAACCAGCCTTATGCAATTGCAAACCAAAGTGTTCGCGGCATTGATGTTGACCTGAAAGTGCCAGTGAGTTTCTGGCGCTCGGTGGGCAATTCGCAGAATTCGTTTTTCCATGAAAGCTTCATGGATGAGGTGGCCACTGCGGCCAAACTTGATCCGGTTGAGATGCGCCTGAAGCTGATGGCGGATCATCCGGCGGCAGCAAAGGCTGTCGAAAAGGTTGCACAAATGTCCGGCTGGGGCCAGCCAACGGCTGAGGGTACCGCAAAAGGCATTGCGTTTTGTCTGTCCTTCGGCGGCTGGGTCGCCGAAGTTGTTGAAGTGCAAGACACGCCGCAAGGCATTCGCATCACCAATGTCTGGGCAGCAGCTGACGTTGGCGTGGCGCTTGATCCTGACAACATCAAGGCGCAAATCATCTCCGGCGTGGTCTATGGATTGTCCGCTGCCACAGGCCTTGAAATCACCTTCAAGGATGGCATGGTCGAACAATCGAGCTTCCCCGACTATGAACCGATGCGCATCAATCAGGCACCGCAGTTTCATGTCGAAGTTCTCGAAAATGCCGACAACATGAGCGGGGTCGGCGAAATTGGAACACCCCCGGCGGCGCCCGCATTGGCCAACGCGATTTTCGCATTGACCGGCAAGCGCATTCGCTCACTGCCACTATCAAAAGAGGTTAAGTTTGCCTGATTTCTTTTGATGGATTTCCACCTTTCGCAACTGCGAAGAATGATCTAAACAACTGCATGTCAGGAGACCGCGTAAGGCGGTCTGCAAAGGGCTTGCAATCTGGCCACGCATTTACCAAATGCATCCAAAGTTTTGCCTTATGGCAGCCACATTTCACTCAACAGCAAACCGGATACCCAATGGCACGTTTTCGTTTTCACAAATTTGCTTCGATCCTCGTTCTCGCCGGAGCGGCGGCATGGGTCCTGACCGGTGAGTTTTCGTCTGTTGGCAGTGCCGCACAGGAAAACACCGAGAAAAAACCAGAAGTGAAGGCTGCGCCGACGGTCAAGGTGCCGCGCACGGTTTCGGCCGTTGCAGTTCCTTTCATTGATCATCGGCTGACGATCCGCATTTCCGGTCAGACCGCTGCCGACAAGCGCGCCGAATTGGCGACCCGCTCGGCAGGGACAATCTCAATGCTTGGCTTCAAGCAGGGCGACGCGGTGAAGGCTGGTGATGTCATCCTGGCGATGGACTCGATGGAAAAGAAGATTGCAGTCGATGCCGCCGCGCAGGTCGTCAAGCAAAAGCAGTCGCAAGCCGATGCCACCGAAGCGCTGGCCAAGCGCGGCAATGTCGCAAAGCTTCAGCTGGATGCTGCCCGTGCGGATTTGCAAGGCGCGCAATCCCAGTATGAAGCGGCAAAGGCCGAACTTGAGCGCACGCAGGTGATTGCGCCATTCGATGGCATCATCGACAAGATTTCGGTCGAAAACGGTGCATCTGTCAGCCAGGGCGGCCCCGTTGCAACCGTCATCGCTTTGGACCCGATTGTTGCGGTTGGCGAAATCTCCGAGCGAAACCTCTCGACCATAAAGATCGGCAGCCCGGCCAGCATTCGTCTGGTCAACGGCGCCATGGAAGAAGGCACCGTTCGCTACATCAGCCGCGAGGCAAGCGCAGCGACCCGCACCTACCGCGTTGAAGTGGCAATCAACAACAAGGACGGCCATATTCCCGCAGGCATGACGGCGGAAATCAATCTGAAGTCTGACCCGGTGAAGGCCATCAAGCTGCCGCGCTCGGCGGTGACGCTGAATGCGGACGGTGCCTTGGGCGTGCGTGCGGTCGACAAGGACAACAAGGTGGTGTTTCTGCCGGTTGACCTGATTGACGACGCCACCGATGCCATTGTTTTGACTGGCGTTGCCGAAGGCACGAAAGTCATCATCTCGGGTCAGGATTTCGTGGTTGACGGCGAAGTCGTGACCGTTGTCGAACCGGACGCGGAAACGCTGAAGAAGCTTGCAGCCCAATTCGCTTCCGAACTCCAGTAAGCGGGAAGATATAGCGCCATGAGCCATCTCATAGATCTTGCGATCCGCAATTCGCGGCTGACCCTGTCCATCCTGCTGTTCTTCCTGGTTTCGGGTGCATTGGCCTATATCTCGATCCCGAAGGAAGCTGAGCCGGACATTCAGATTCCGATTATTTATGTCTCACTGACCTATCAGGGCATTTCGCCGGAAGACTCCGAACGGCTGTTGTTGCGCCCGATGGAAACCGCGTTGAAAAGCATCAAGGACGTCAAGGAAATGCGCTCTTCCGCCTATCAGGGCGGCGGCAATGTGCTGATGGAATTCAACGCCGGTGCCGATCTCGGCAAGGCGCTGGATGATGTTCGCTCCAAAGTATCCGATGCCAAGCGCGACCTGCCGCAAGGCGCAGACGAACCGGGTATTTTTGAAGTCAATCTGTCCGAGTTTCCAGTGCTCGTCGTCACGCTTTCGGGCGATGCCTCCGAACGGGTTCTTGTGGAAGCTGCGCGCGAACTGAAGAAGCGCATCGAGGAGGTTGATGGCGTTCTGGAAGCCAAGCTTCAAGGCGCACGTGATGATCTTGTCGAAGTCATCATCGACCCGGTCAAGCTGTCGTCCTATGGCCTCAAGCTTGACCAGTTGATCGGCGGCGTGGCCGGTTCCAACAGTCTGGTTGCTGCTGGCGCACTTGAAGGTGTTGAAGGCAAATATGCCGTCAAGGTGCCATCACTGATCGAAACGCCGGAAGATGTCGCCAATCTGCCGATTGTCGCCAGCGCAGATGCCGTCGTTCGGGCGCGTGATTTGGCCACCATCAGGGCCTCGCACAAGGATGCGGTTTCCATCACCCGCCTCAATGGTAAACCGGCGATCGCGATCGAAGTGTCGAAGCGCACCGGTGCGAACCTCATCAACACGGTCGATGGCGTCAAGAAAATCACCGAAGAATTCAAGCCGCGCATGCCGCAGGGCGGCGAGATCACCTTCAGTCAGGACAAGTCCGACCAGATCCGCCAGTTGCTCAGCGATTTGCAGAATTCGGTGCTGACGGCGGTCATTCTGGTGTTCATTGTTATCCTCTATGCCCTGTCTGGCCGCGCCTCGCTGTTCATTGGTTTTGCCATTCCAGTATCGTTCCTGATGGGTATCCTGTTCTTGTCGATGGCAGGACACACGGTCAATCTCGTCGTCCTGTTCTCGCTGATCCTAGCGGTCGGCATGCTGGTCGATGATGCGATCATTGTGACCGAATATGCAGAGCGGCGGATGTCTGAAGGCATGGACCGCGTCAACGCCTACTCGATGGCCGCCAAGAAAATGACTGGTCCTGTGCTGGCAGCAACCATGACCCGCATCGCTGCGTTTTCGCCGCTGCTGTTCTGGCCGGGCATTGTCGGCGAGTTCATGAAATACATGCCGATCACCCTGATCGCGACACTCTCTGCTTCGCTCCTCTATGCGCTGGTGTTCACCCCGACGCTTGGCGCGATGTTTGCAAAGAAGCCGGACCATATCGAAGAGCATCGCGACGGTTGGTACATGGCCGTTGTGAAACAGGCGATCCGTTTCCCCAAAACAGTATTGGTCCTCGCAGTCGCCCTTTTGGTCGCGGTTCCCTACACTTACGGCAAGATCGGCGCGGGCGTTGAATTCTTCCCGAACGTCGAGCCGGACTACGGCCTTTTGTATGTGCACGCACGCGGCAACATGTCGTTGGAAGAAAAAGACGCCAAGACGCGCCTGGCCGAAGAGCGCATCCTTGGTTGGCCGGGCATCAAATCCGTTTATACGCGCGTTGGCGCCGGGGGCGGCCAAGGCAACGAAGTGGCGCCGGATGTGATCGGCACCATTCAGTATGAGTTTGTCGACTGGCGCGAGCGCAAGCCCGCTCTTGATATTCTGGCTGATCTTCGCGTGGCGATGGCAGGCATACCGGGCGTTGACATCGAAGTATCGGTACCGGCGGCAGGACCGCCAACCGGCAAGGCTATTCAGGTTCGCCTGTCTGCGGCAGATCCCGCAGGCATTGACGATGCGGCCCGAAAAGTCGTGACGCTCCTCAAGGCTGATCCTGAAATCCTCGACATCGCCGACGGTCTCCCGATCCCCGGCATTGACTGGGAATTGAAGGTCAACCGCACGGAAGCGGCCAAATATGGAATTGGTCCAGGTTCGGTCGGAACGGTCGTGCAATTGGTCACTTCGGGCTTAAAACTGTCTGATTACCGGCCCGCCGGTGCTGACGATGCGGTGGACATTCGCCTTCGTCTGCCGGAAGACCGGCGCACGCTGGCCACTCTCGACCAGCTTCGCATCGAGACCGCTCTCGGCTCTGTGCCGATCTCCAACTTTGTGACACGCGAACCGGCGCAGTCCGTCGGCACACTGAACCGCATTGACGGCGAGCGGACCATCACCGTTCAGGCCAATGTGAAGGAAGGCGTTCAGGCGTCCGTCGTCCAGGAGCGGGTGGCGAAGCTGATGGCTACACAGGACTTCGGGACAATCCGCTGGCAGATGGTCGGCTCGGACAAGGAAAGCGCTGACGCCAGCGCGTTTCTGGGCAAAGCGTTCGGTGCGGCGATTTTCCTGATCTTTGTGGTTCTGCTTGCGCAGTTCAACAAGTTTACGAGCGTCTGGCTGGTCCTGTCGGCAGTCGTCATGTCGACAATCGGCGTGTTCCTTGGACTGATGATCACCGGCCAACCGTTCGGCATTGTCATGTCGGGCATCGGCGTGATTGCGCTGGCGGGCGTCGTGGTGAACAACAACATCGTGCTCATTGATACGTATGACACGCTGCGCCATGAGGGCATGGACAAGCTTGAAGCCATCCTGCAGACCTGCCGTGAGCGCTCGCGGCCGGTTGTGCTGACAGCGGCGACAGCCATTCTTGGCGTGCTGCCGATTGCCTTTGGGGTGAACCTTGAAATCCTGTCGCATGACACGACGATTGGCGCGCCTTCGACGCAGTGGTGGATTTCGCTGTCCAGCGCCATCGTGTTCGGCCTCGCCTTCTCCACCGTTTTGACGCTGATTGTCACGCCATCTGCGCTGATGGTGTTCACCCGCGCCAAGCCGGAGGACGGTATCATCAACCGCGTCAAACGCATGTTCCGCCGCAAGCCGAAACCTGCGACAGAACCGGATGTTGGTGCGATGCCCGCACCTGCCGAGTAGTTTTGCGGAATAAGGTTTACGCCGCAAGCCGCTTTGAGCCTTCCAGCAGGCCCTGATCCGTCAGGGCCTGTTTTACTGCATACTCCAAATTGGTATGCGGAATTTCGCCGATAAGGCTTTCCAGCCGTTGCGAAACCAGCCGGTGGGGCTGAAAGCGCAGGTATGACATTTTGACAAGTTCGCGCATCATCGGCTGGAAAACGCCCATAAGTCGCAACGCCCACCATGGCAGGTGAGCCATCTTGAGTGGCTTGCCGACAGCCTTCTCCACTGCGTCTTTCAATTGAAGCTCGGTGATGGCATGGCCCGGAAAATTCAGATTTTCGAACGGCTTCAATTGTCCGCGCACAGCGGCAAGCTTGACGAAGGCTTGCGCAAAATCCGGCAAATAGGCCCATTCATGGATGAGGTTTTCAGGGCCAGCTGCCGTGAAGATGCCTTTCGAAAGCTTCGAGACCGAGACCATGTCAAAGAACGAGCCGGTGCCAGTACCGCCGAAATAATCGCCAGCCCGCAGCACGATGGTCTGCACACCGCCGGGGCGCTCGGATTCTTCGCGGAAGATGCGTTTCATCTCGACACGGATGAAGCCCTTGGTAGTGGACGGGCGCATCGGCGTGTCTTCGCCAAGTTCCGGCGGCATCGGCGAGCCGTAGCCATAGACATTGCCGGGAAACATATGCAGAGCCTTGTTGACACGGCAGGCCTCCATCACGTTGCGCGCCATCGGTATCACCTTCTCCTCCCACTCGGTGTAAAGCGGGTTCAAACCGTTGAAGATGATATCAGCACCGGTTGTTGCGTGGATAAGTTCGCTGGCCTTTGATGCGTCCGCTGCAGCAAAGCGCGCACCGATGAGTTCAGCCAACGGCTTGCCGGACCGGGTGACGGCGATGACATCGTAGCCTGCGGCAAGGAAGGCCTTGGCGACGGTGCGGGAAAGGCGGCCATTGGCGCCGAGAACTGCGATGGTGGTCATGGTGGTTTCTCCTTGTTTGCGCCACCGTCCTATCCAAACGTTTGTTTATTGAAATTCCAAGATTTTGATGCTTTACTATTCATAATTGAATAGGATGAGAGATGAGCGAATTTGACTGGAACCTGTTGCGTTCTTTCGTGGCGGTGGCTGAAACCGGCAGTCTTTCGGCTGCGGCGCGCAAGATCGGCTCGAGCCAGCCGACTGTTGGCCGCCACATAACAGAACTGGAACGCGAACTTGGCGTCACCCTGTTCCGGCGCGGACTTGGCGGTTATGAAATAGCCGACACAGGCGCGACACTTCTCACACATGCTCTCACAGTGCGGGAAGGTGTGGACAGATTTTCATTGCATGCGGCCGGCGCGGAAGAAGGCCTGAGCGGCACCATCCGCATTTCGGCAAGCATGGTGATGGCGACATTGGTGCTCCCTCAAATACTGGCGGCGTTTTCAATCGAAGAGCCCGGCATCGAAATCGAACTTGTCGGCTCGGACACCGTGGACAATCTGCTGCGCCGCGACGCCGACATTGCCATCCGCATGGTGACGCCGAGCCAAGAGGAACTGGTCGCCCGCAAGATCGCGGACATACCGCTGGCGATGTGTGCGACGCAAACTTACCTCGAAAGGCGCGGCGTGCCGGCGAACCCGTTTGACCTGTTGAACCATGTGATGATCGGGCAGGACCGTGAGGACGCATTTATCAAGGGGTTCAGTGCATTTGGTGCAAATGTCGACCGCCATGCATTTCATTTCCGGACCGACAATCAGGTGATCATCTGGCATGCGGTATTGGCGGGGATTGGCGTTGG
>JANMEX010000453.1:0-7340 GCA_031377485.1 Phyllobacteriaceae bacterium | reverse complement strand
CAAAGCCACTGGCAATCCGCCCTGTTTTGCCGAAAGCAGATCAGGACTTGTGTTTCGCACGAAATCGTCCGTGACCAAACCATGACGCCCTGCTTCCAAAACCAGGATTGGCTCGGAGTCAGGATTTATCGCCAGAAACCTCTTCAGTTGGGCAAGTGTATCTTTTTTCAGAACCGCGTCGGCAATTGCAGCCGGACCAATATCCACCAACCACAGATCAAGGTACGGCTTGTCCGGATTCTCAATCGCTTCAGGATCATCTTGGGCAAATTTCGTCCCTTCAAAAAACTTCTGAATTTCCGCATTGGTAACAATCTTGTGGGTCACCAAGCCCTGGCTGACCAGATCATCCCAAGTCAGGTTTTCCGAGTAATCAGGATTGGGCCTAGAGGCAGCCGCGCTACCGATACCTGCCATCTTCTCCCGCGCAATTGCTTGCGCGGCACCAAGGATGGACTCATGGGCAATTCGAACACTGGCGGTCGCCTTGGTCACGCCGTCCAGATATACGAGCGAGGTTCCCGCATCCTTGCCGCCATAAGGAACCCCGACAACCAATGCATCAGTAATGGACCTGCCTTTGTATTGCGTCAGAAAATTGCGCAATGGCGCTTCGCCAAGGCCCGAAACGAAAATCGGTTCATTGTGCCGAACCAGTCTGACGTCGATGAACCGCCCCTCGACCGTGATCATGACAAACATGTCAATTGGAGCACCAGAAAAGCCGGGCAGGGGCGCCAAGGGCGCGCTTTCAAAGCCGTAACCAGCGACGCGCCCGTCGAGATTGATCAATTCCCACGAGCCATCGCCGATTGGATCGCCCAATGCGTAAGGCGGCTCGACAAACCGTGCTGCCTCTTCTCTGGAAAGAAATTTGGTTGCAACTTCCCCGCCTTCTGCCGTGCCGGCAAATGCGGCCACGAACACAAAAACGGCAGAAATGATGACCCGGAGCAATCCACCCATGTGCAGCATCGTTTCACAGACGCTATTGCCAGACAACGCATGTGAGCAGCCAAGCGGTGTGTACTTTGGTACGGAATTAAACCCTGATCGAAAGTTTCAAGCCGTTTTCCGGATGAGTAATCTGAATTTCATGTGACAGCCGCGCGTAACGAAGCCCTTCCCGTTTCGGCTCCGGCCAAAGGCGATTTGGAGATCCCTGCGGCAGCCACCAGAGATTTTCTCTGTTGCTCATTTAAGCATGAAATCTCCTGCGATCTCAAAATATGGAATACTCATTCTATTCGTCTTTAAGATGGAATATTTGCTTGACAGGTTGTGCCCATCCGGAAAACTGTCGCGCCACCGGTTGCCCAGTGTTTTGCAACCAGTGGCGCAGCGATAAGCTTTGTGTCAGTGTTGAGTTACCGGTCTGGGAGGAGCGGGTAGACAATGCAAAATAATGTGGAAGAGGCGAACATCGCCAACCATGCACATAGTGCAGCCACTCCGTTGATCACCGCAACGGCGATCGAGAAGCGGTTCCCCGGGGTTCACGCGCTCAAAGGTGTTCATATATCCGTCATGCCCGGCGAGGTTCATGCTCTTATGGGTGAAAACGGAGCCGGCAAATCAACCCTCATGAAAATCCTCTCGGGTATTTACCAGCCGGACGGAGGCACGATTGAAGTCGAGGGCAAAGAAGTAACAATCCCCAGTCCGCGCGTGGCGCAGGATCTCGGCATTGGCATCATTCATCAGGAACTGTTCCTGATGAATCATCTGACTGTCGCGCAAAATATCTATATCGGCCGGGAGCCGAGGCGCGGCTTTGGGATGTTTGTCGACGAAGTCAAAATGAAGGCCGATGCCGCCGCGCTGTTCAAGCGGATGAAGGTGAACATTGATCCGGCAACAGAAGTTGGCACGCTCACCGTTGCACGTCAGCAGTTGGTGGAAATCGCCAAAGCACTGTCGTTCAATTCCCAAGTACTGATCATGGACGAGCCGACATCGGCTCTCAATGAAACGGAAGTAGAGCATTTGTTCGCGGTCATTGAAGACCTGAAAGCAAATGGCGTCGGCGTTGTCTACATCACCCATAAGATGGACGAAGTGAAACGCATTGCCGACCGTGTAACCGTGATGCGCGACGGCCAATATATCGACACGCTGGCTGCCGCCTCGACACCAATATCCACGATCATATCCATGATGGTCGGACGCGAACTTGCCGATGCTACGCGCGCGGACGGCACACATGGCGAAGATGAGGTGTTGCGCGTCTCCGGTTTGAATCGGGGAAAATCCGTCAAGAATGTAAGCTTCGTATTGCGCAAAGGCGAAATCCTTGGTTTTGCCGGCCTGATGGGCGCAGGTCGGACAGAGGTCGCCCGCGCCATTTTTGGTGCCGATCCGATCGACAGTGGCGAAATCCAGGTGCATGGCAAGGTCGTTGCTATCAAAAGCCCGAAGGACGCGGTTCGCATTGGCCTCGCCTATCTGAGCGAAGATCGCAAGCATTTCGGACTGGTTACTCCAATGTCAGTGCGCGACAACATTACGATGGCCTCCTGGCCGCGTTTTACGTCGGCAACAATATGGATGCGCGATGCAGCGCTCCGGAAAACGTCCACCGACTATGTAAACCTTCTCAAGGTCAAGACACCGTCTGTCGACCAGGAAACACGGCTCCTGTCCGGTGGCAACCAGCAGAAGGTTGTCATCGCCAAATGGCTGTTGCGCGATTGTGACATCCTGTTTTTTGATGAACCGACGCGCGGCATTGATGTCGGAGCAAAAGCGGAAATCTACAAACTACTGCAAGGCCTTGCAGCGCAGGGCAAAGCCATCGTGGTGATCTCGTCGGAATTGCCCGAAGTGCTGCGACTGTCACACCGTATTATCGTCATGTGCGAGGGCCGCATCACGGGCGAACTTGATGGCAAGAAAGCCACTCAGGAAGAAATCATGCATCTGGCCACACAGCGCCAAGGCAAAGCCGCTTAAACGGGAAAGCAGATCAAGATGACCGAGACAAGCATTGCCAAGCCTCAAACCGCCGGAAGCGGGCTTTTCACCACTGCAGCTTTGCAAAAAGTGGTGGCCTTTGTGGTCCTTGTCATACTGTTGGCGTTCTTCAGCATTTTCGCGCCCAATTTTGCAGCGTGGAACAATATGGTCAACATCATGCAAGCCACCGCCGTAAATGGCGTTCTGGGTGTTGCTGTGAGTTTTGTCATCATATCCGGAGGTATCGATCTCGCCGTTGGCACGATGATGACGCTGACCGCAGTCATGGCCGGCATTATCCTGACCAATTGGGGAATGCCTTTGCCGATTGGCATTATCGGAGCCATGCTGACAGGCGCACTCACCGGTTCGGTGTCTGGCATAGCGGTTGCCAAGTTGAAGATACCGCCCTTCATTGCCACGCTCGGCATGATGCAAATCACCCGCGGTCTGGCACTTGTGGTCTCCGGCGCCCATCCGATTTATTTCAACACGACGCCCAACTACAATCTGATCTCGCCTGAAAGCTCAATCTCGCTGATCATTCCAGGGCTTGAAGTTCCAAATGGCGTGTTCCTGATGTTCTTTGTTGCGATGATCGCCTCGGTCATCCTCAACCGCACCCTGCTTGGCCGATACATTTTCGCTCTCGGCTCAAATGAGGAGGCAGCCCGCCTTTCCGGTATGAATGTCGATTTCTGGAAGATCACCACCTACGCCTTGAGCGGCCTTATCTGTGGTGTCGCCGGGCTTTTGATTTCCTCACGCCTCAATTCCGCACAGCCAGCTCTTGGCCTCGGTTACGAACTTGACGCTATCGCGGCTGTTGTGATCGGCGGAACTTCTCTCTCAGGTGGTCGGGGTACGATCCTCGGCACCATCATCGGCGCATTCATCATGAGCGTTCTTACCAATGGCCTGCGTATTATGGGAGTGCAGGAAGAGTGGAAGATCGTCGTGACCGGCGTCATCATCATTGTCGCGGTTTACGTCGACATCATGCTGCGAAGGAGAGCTTGAAAACTGGAGGAGAGTCTGTACCCAAACGAGAGGATGGCCGTGATTGTTCACGGTACAGTTTGAAAAAAACGGAGTGAGAAATGAAAAAGATTCTGATTGCATCCGCGTTCGTATTGAGCGCATCCACGATGTTCTCTTCAGCAACCAAAGCTGAAGACATATACTTCCCGATCATTGCCAAGGGCTTTAGCCACCAGTTCTGGCAAGCTGTTAAAGCCGGTGCCGAGGAAGCCGCCAAGGCCAACGGTGTGACGATCACTTTTGAAGGCCCGAACACAGAAGCCGAGATCGACAAGCAGACCGACATCCTCAACGCTGCCATTGCCAAGAAGCCGCAAGGCATCGGCTTTGCTGCCCTTGACTCCAAGGCACAGGTCCCGGCGTTACAGAAGGCCGCTGATGCCGGCATTCCGATCGTCGCATTTGATTCCGGCGTAGACAGTGATTTGCCACTGACCACATGCACCACCGACAATGTTGCGGCTGCAGGCGCTGCTGCCGACAAGATGGCGGAAGCTATCGGCGGCGAAGGCGAAATCGCTGCTGAAATCCACGATCAGACCTCCGCAACCGGCATTGGCCGCCGCGACGGTTTCGTCAACCGGATCAAGGAAAAATACCCGAAAATCCAGATCGTCGAACTCCAGTATGCCAATGATGCGCTGAAGGCTGCCGACGATATCAAGGCGATGTTGCAGGCCCACCCAAACATCAAGGGCATTTTTGCTTCCAACGAAGGCGCAGCAATTGGACTTTCCGTTGCCATCAAGGAAAGCGGCGCCAAGATCGTCGGCATCGGCTATGACTCTGGCAAGACGCAAAAAGACGCCATCATGGATGGCACATTGGCAGGTTCGATCACACAAAACCCGGTTGGTATCGGCAAATGTGTTGTTGAATCGCTGGCCAAAGCGCTCAAGGGCGAAAAGCTCGAGAAGGTCATCGATACCGGTTATTACTGGTACGACAAGACCAACATTGCAGACCCGAAGGTCGCTGCTGTTCTGTACGATTGATATCGTGTCCCTCCCGACACACCCTCTCCCGGTCGCCGGGGGAGGGCATTTTTATGGTGAACTTGCTGTTGAACTTTCCGGCAACTTTTGTTCGAGCGAGCCTTGAGCCAAATCCATGCCTCAACTGATGCATTGCCGCCCGCAATGCTCATGCCGCGCTTGAGGCCTCTAGAAACACGTTTGCAATTTGAATGCCTGATTGGTCAAAAGTCGTGCGCTCCCAAAATCGGGTAGCAAAATTGTAAATTTGCTCGGTAAGCTCGAAGGTGTTCTAACTGACACCGTCTGAATTCGGATATTCGCAAACAACTGGCGCTGGCGTTAGCGGGAGAGTGTTATGTCGACACGGCGTTTGGGCTTTGTGGGAACGGGTGCCATCACCAGCGCCACTGTCAAAGGACTTGCCGGCTCTAGGCTGAAAGATTGGCCAATCGCTATATCACCGCGCAGCCGCGATAGGGCGGAAGAACTGACTGCCACTGTTGCTTCAGTCAGCATGGCATCGGACAATCAATCTGTAGTCGATCAGAGCGATATAATATTTCTGGCGGTCCGGCCGCAGATTGCTGCAGAAGTCTTGCAGTCGCTCAAATTCCGTGACGGTCAAACGGTCATAAGCCTTGTTGCGGGCATGCAGGTTTCAACCATTTCGGACCTTATCAAGACTCGCGTGGACATTACCCGCGCCATTCCGCTTCCGTCGGTGGAGCAGCGCGCCTGCGTCACACCCATCATGCCGCCAAATGCGGAAGCCTCGGAAATATTCGATGCTTTGGGTTCAACGATCCAAATATCCGACCCTAAAATATTCGACGGCTACGTTGCCGGCAGTGCGGTGATGGCAACTTACTTTGGCATTGTCAAAGTCGTTGGCGATTGGCTCTGCCGCAACGGTCTGAATGAGAATGATGCCGACGTTTATCTCCGGCATTTGTTTGGCAATCTTGGTGATATCTTGCGTGCAAGACCTGAACTTGATTTGGACGAACTGCGCGCAGATCACACCACAATTGGCGGGTTGAACGAAATGGTGCACATGCATTTTGTCCAAAATGGTGGGCCTGGAGCACTTGAATCAGGGCTTGACGCCGTGCTTGCTCGAGTGCGCACGCAAAGCACCTGAGCGGTCAGATGGCTGTCGGGCAACAATTGGTCACATCATGTGGGCTTCATCATACCCACCACGTGATTGGCAATTGCCATTGCGGAGGTCAGGCCCGGTGACTCGATGCCGAAGAGGTTGATCAGCCCACTGACGCCATGGTCGCTTGGTCCTTGGATAAGGAAGTCAGCCGCCGCCATGTCTGGCCCGTGAATTTTCGGGCGAATGCCAGCGTAGGATGCGGTCAGTTTACGATTGCCCACATCAGGCCAAAAGCCCTCGCAGGCGCCTGCAAATTCCGCGATGATAGCGTCCGATACCGCATATTTTTCTTCATCGACCCATTCAATATCAGGGCCCAATCGAGCGTTGCCTTGCAAATCCAGCGTAACGTGAACACCAAGCGCGCCGGGCACCGGTATCGGATAGATGAGATGCGAAAAAGGCGATTTTCCGGCCACGTCGCAGTAACTGCCCTTGGCGAGGAAGCGCGGCGGCAAATGCCGAAGTTCATATCCACCAATTGCTGCCGCCGCATGTGCACCATGCCCGGCGCAATTGATCAGCAATTTCGCAACCAGCCGCATTGTCGATTGATCAGCGCTGATCAAATCAACCGCGATTCCATTTTCGCCTGCAACTCCTGAAGCAACGCTGGTTTGAAACGCAATCGTGGCTCTCTGCTTTTCGGCGTCAGCTTGTAGCGCCAGCATGAAACCATGGCTGTCCACAATCCCGGTCGATGGTGAAAGCAAGGCGGCAACGCAACAAAGGTCCGGCTCCAGCCGTCGCGCATCCGTGGCAGTCAGCCACTGCAAATCAGTCACGCCATTCTCACGTGCGTTTGCCTGCAGTGCTTCGAGATTGGCGATTTGGCTTTCCGTCTGCGCCACAATGAGCTTGCCTACCGCGCGGGCCGCTACGCCGGATTCCGCGCAAAACTGATACAGCAATTTCTTGCCCTCGATGCAGAGCTTTGCCTTCAGACTGCCCGGCGCGTAATAGATCCCTGCATGAATGACCTCAGAATTGCGCGAAGACGTGCCGGTGCCAATGGTGTCGGCTTTTTCGACAACAAGCACCTCGTGCCCGGCCATCGAAAATGCGCGTGCAATGGCAAGGCCTACGACTCCGGCACCAATGACCATGACATCTATGTCATGCCCCATGTAGCAACCGCTGCGCGTCGGCCAGCTGTTTCACCAGAACGAAAAAGTCCTCGTCGCCTGCGCCGCTTTCGAAAGCAG
>JANMEX010000091.1:0-15245 GCA_031377485.1 Phyllobacteriaceae bacterium | reverse complement strand
GATCACCGCATAGGCTTGCGTGAACACCGCCCGGCCGGTCAAAAGTTCCGTCTGCGCGACATGGCCGCCATGCGGCGCGTAATAACTGTTCTTCATTTGCAAAGTCTCCCGTCAGACCGGCGTTCGCGACACCGATTCATTTTGTATACAACAAGCTAGCCAGCTTTTTGCCTGCCGCCAATTGCGGAATGCGTTTTGACGATTTCATTTTGCAGTGCTGTGAACGGGTCGGCTCGGTGAATTTAAAAAGATCGCTTTGACGCCCTCAAGGACAAGCAGTGTCAAAATGCCTGCTCCGATGGCAATGGCAATATCCGGCCAATGCAGGGGGCCAAAACCGAACAGCTCGGTCACCGCCGGTACCAGCAGCGTAATCGCCAACATTATGGGTACGGCAACAACCACATATGGGATCGCCGCATTCTTGCGGCGGAAGGCCGAGCGCAGCGAGGCGCTGAAAGAGCGGTTGACAAAGATCAGCCCCACGATCGTGGACACCAGCGAGAAGAACGCCAGAGAGCGCACTTCATCTTGCGGCAGGCCCTGATTGAGGCTGTACAAATAAATCGCGGCTACAAAACCAAATCCGAGAATACCTTGCGCAATGCTCCAACTGACCAGCGGCAGCGAGAACAGCGGCGCGTCCGGTTTGCGCGGCGGGCGGGACATGACGTTGTGTTCCTCGCTCTCTGATTCAAAGACCAGCGAACAAACCGGATCAATCACCATTTCGAGAAAGGCGATATGCACCGGCCCGAACAGAGGATGGAAGCCGAACAAAAGCGGGAGAAGCGCAAGTCCTGCTATCGGCACATGAACTGCGAAGATGAAGCCGATGGCCTTTTGCAAATTGTCATAGATGCGACGGCCAAGGCGTACTGCCTTCACGATCGAGCCGAAATCATCATCAAGCAATACGATGGACGAAGCCTCGCGTGCCACGTCCGTACCGCGTCCGCCCATGGCGACACCGATGTGCGCCGCTTTGAGAGATGGCGCGTCATTGACGCCGTCGCCAGTCATTGCGACGACTTCGCCTTGTGCCTTCAACACTTCAACCAGCTTAAGTTTTTGGGCCGGCATGATACGGGCGAATACATTGCAGGTTTTGAGCGCGGCATTGAGCGCGGCATCGTCCATTTCGGTCATCTGCGGCCCAGTCAGAACGGTGTCCGCGTCGATGCCCGCTTGCCTCGCAATAGTGCGGGCGGTCTCCGGATAATCGCCTGTGATCATGATGACACGGATGCCAGCAGAGCGGCATTCCCGCACCGCCTGCGGCGCACTTTTGCGCAACGGGTCGGCAAGACCCACAAGACCTGCAAACTCGAACGCAAAGGCGGTCGACACGTTTGGCAAAGCGCCGGATTTGTGTACTGCCTTGGCCAGCCCCAGCACGCGCAAACCTTCCTTGGCCATAGAGTCAATTTCAATGGCCATTGTGGCTTGTTGCGATTTGCTCATTTTGCAAAGTTTCGCGATGGCTTCCGGCGCGCCTTTCGCCGCCACCGTCATGGCCTGTTTGCCAATCTGCCAAACCTGCACAAAGGCCAGCAAATCGGGTCGCAAACCATAGGTTTTTCTCAGCGCCCGTTCACCTGCCAAACTGTCCTTGGCGAGATGTTCGGCAAACAGGTGAAATGCTGTGTCCATCGGGTCAAATGCGTCGCGGGCGCTGGCCAACATGCCCAGCAAAGCGATTGCCTGCACTTGCTTGGTTGGGGCCTTGGAATTGTCCATGCGCCAGGTTCGGCCTGTCGGCAAACGCACCTCTGCCACCATCATCCGGTTTTCAGTCAGTGTGCCCGTCTTGTCGGTGCAGAGCACTGTCGCTGAGCCCAGAGTTTCGATGGCGGAAGCCTTGCGCGTCAAAACGCGGGCTTGCGATATTCGCCATGCACCCATCGCCATGAAAACGGTCAGGACCACCGGGAACTCCTCCGGCATCATCGACATGCCGAGCGCGATGCCGGCCAGCGTTGCATTCAACCAATCGCCGAAAATCGCGACGTTAAGGAGGACTGCCGCAACCGAGATCAGTGCTCCCAGCGCGGCAAACAAAAGCACAGTCTTTCGCGTCGCCGCTGCAAGACGGGGCACCTGCGTTTCAAGGCTGGCAAGTGACTGGCCGATTTTGCCGATTTCGCTGTTTGCGCCGGTCGCGGACACGTGCGCTGTTGCCGTTCCGCGCACCACAAGGGATCCTGCGAACACAAATGGCCTGCGCTCGTCCTGATGGCGGGTTGCCGCTTCTTTTTGGTCTGCAATTGCGGATTTATGAACTGGCACAGACTCGCCCGTCAGCAGGGATTCATCCGCCATCAGATCATGGGCATCTACAAGTCTCGCATCCGCTGGAACACGATCACCCTCGGCGAGCAGCACAATGTCACCGGGCACCACTTCGCGCCCGGCAATGCGGATATGTTCACCATCCCGGATAACCAGCGCACGGGGGCTGGTGAGATCGCGGAGCGCTTCCAATACCCGCTCGGTGCGCACTTCCTGCACCACCGTGATCAAAACCGAAAGCAACGCAAAGGCGAGGAGGATCAGCGCCTCGGCAGTATCTCCCAACGCAAGATAGACCAAGCCGCCCCCAAGCAGCAGTGCCAGCATCGGCTCTTTCAGGACTTCAAATACAATCCGGAACGGAGACCTCAATTCGTTGCGCGGCAACTCATTGGGACCATGTGTTTCAAGACGGATTGCCGCCTCCTTTGCGGTCAAGCCGGTCTGCGCAACAATCTTGTTTGCCTCGGCTTCTTTCTCAGCTTTTAACCTCATCGAAGGCATGACATTCCGATCAAAAATTTCACTTTCAGATTTTGGCGTGCTGCAGTCTCATCGAGTTGGTGATGACGCTGACGGACGAGAGTGACATTGCCGCCGCGGCAAAAACCGGTGAGAGCAGTATGCCGAACCATGGGTAGAACACACCCGCTGCGATCGGTATGCCGATGGTGTTATACAGGAATGCAAAGACAAGATTTTGCCTGATGTTTTTCATGGTGGCGATCGACAGGTTTCTGGCGCGCACAATGCCGTTGAGATCGCCTTTGATCAGCGTCAAACCAGCACTTTCGATTGCAACATCCGTGCCCGTCGCCATGGCGATACCAACGTCGGCCGCAGCAAGGGCAGGGGCGTCGTTGACCCCGTCGCCAGCCATGGCAACGATACGGCCTTGTGCCTTCAGCTTTGCAACGATCTGCGCCTTTTGTTCGGGCAAAACTTCCGCTTCAACTTCCTCGATGCCGAGCTTGGCGGCAATCGCTTTTGCCGTGACGTGGTTGTCGCCTGTCACCATGATAATGCGCAGGCCAGCAGCTTTGAGTTCTGCAAGAGCGGCCACTGTTGTCGGCTTCACGGCATCTGCGATGGAGGCAATGGCCGCGAGTTTGCCGTTTATGGCAATGCAGATCACCGTCGCGCCTTCCTGCCGTAGCCGGTCTGCTTCGGATTCCAGTTCATCAGTCTTGATCGAAAGGCTGTTGAGGTATGCGGCACTGCCTGCCACCAGCCGTTTGCGCTCGACCATGCCAATCGCGCCTTTTCCCGCCGGCGCGTCAAAGCCCATCACGCGTCCAAGTGTCATGCCCTTGGCCTTGGCGGCATTGACGATGGCTTGCGCCAGCGGATGCTCACTGCCTTGCTCAAGCCCTGCGGCAAGGCGCAAGACTTCGTCGGCATCGGCTCCTTCGGCAGCGATGAAGGCGGTTACGGAAGGCTTGCCTTCTGTCAGTGTACCAGTCTTGTCGACGATGATCGTATCGACCTTTTCCATGATCTCCAGCGCTTCCGCGTTTTTCACCAGAACACCTGAGCGCGCCCCACGTCCCACCCCGGCCATTACAGACATCGGGGTCGCCAGGCCGAGTGCGCAAGGGCAGGCAATAATCAAGACTGAAACAGCTGCAACGAGCGCATACGCGAGGCGTGGCTCCGGGCCAAACAGTGACCACGCGATAAATGCAAGAATGGCTGCTGCAACCACGCCCGGCACGAACCAGCCCGATACTGTGTCGGCCAGCCGTTGCACCGGTGCGCGACTGCGCTGCGCTTCGGCGACCATTTGAACGATCCGCGCCAACATGGTTTGCGACCCGACATTTTCTGCCTTCATTGTAAGGCTGCCCGTCTGGTTGATCGTGCCGCCGACAAGTTTGGAACCGACTTCCTTTTTTACTGGCATGGATTCACCGGTCACCATCGACTCATCGACCAGCCCCGAGCCCTCGAGCACCAAACCATCCACCGGCACCTTTTCACCGGGCCTGATGCGCAACGTCGCGCCCTGGCCGACATGCTCGACCGGTACATCCTCTTCTGTCCCGTCCTCAAGCACCAATCGCGCCTGCTTCGGCGCAAGGTCCATCAGCGCGCGCAGTGCTCCTGATGTCTTGTCACGTGTGCGCAGTTCAAGCACTTGCCCGAGCAGAACCAATACTGTGATCACTGCGGCGGCTTCGAAATAAACCGCTACTGATCCGTCATGTTGGCGGAAGGCTTGCGGGAAAAGCTGCGGCGCAAGCGTCGCCACTACACTGAAGCCCCAGGCCACCAAAGTGCCAAGCGCGATCAGCGTAAACATGTTGAAATTGCGTGTTTTTAGCGAGGCCCATCCCCGCTCAAGGAAAGGCCATCCCGCCCAAAACACCACTGGTGTTGCCAGAATAAACCCAATGTAATTCGAGGCTTGTTGCGAAATGATTCCATGCAGGTTGAACAGATGGCCACCCATTTCGGACATAAATACCGGGAGTGTCAGCACCAGCCCGATCCAGAAACGGCGGGTCATATCGATCAGTTCCAGGTTTGGCCCGTCATCGACTGAAACCACCAACGGCTCCAGCGCCATGCCGCAAATCGGGCAGCTGCCTGGGCCAATCTGTCGGATTTCCGGGTGCATTGGGCAGGTGTAGATGGTGCCTTCGGCGATGGGCTCAACCGCGCTTGTGTCCTCAGTGAGGTATTTTCCGGGATTGGCGATGAACTTGGTCCGGCATGAACCACCGCAAAAGAAATAGGTTTTGCCCTTGTAGTCTGTCTTCCACTGCGCTGTTGCAGTATCGACGGACATGCCACAAACCAGATCGATTTCCTGACCGGCTGATGTTGCGTCCTTGACCATATGGGCTCCCATGGCGTGCTGTGCATGATGCATTGCGGATTCTGCCTCTTTGGCGTGGCCGCCGCAACAGTGGCTTTCACTCATGGATGTTTCACTGTTTTCTGCGGCCTGTAGGTACTTCTGCGGGGCGCCAATGAATTTGGTGCGGCATCCGCTGCTGCAGAAATAATAGGACGTACCCTGATGATCAGCCGTCCACTTTGCTGTCCCTCTATCGACAGACATGCCGCAGACTGGATCGGTTGCATTCGCATCAGCATTTGCGCCATGTTTGCCGCCGCAGCAGCCGCCGGATTTTGGTTCAGTCATTTGAACCTCCTGTTGAGTCCGTTATCAGAATGCCCTTTGCCTAAACCTTCCCATCATGGTAAGGTCAATCCCTGAATTGGAGATTGTGATGCAAATCGGCACGTTGTCTTCTGCCTCCGGTGTTTCAGCCAAAATGATCCGCTATTACGAGGAAACCGGGCTCATTCCTGCCGCTGACCGGCGCGAAAGCGGATACCGTGATTATGGCGACAATGACCTTCACAGGCTTCGTTTTGTCCAACGGGCGCGTGAACTTGGCTTCTCAATGGACCAGCTACGCCAACTGCTGCGTCTGTGGAATGACACCAACCGGCCAAGCCGCGAGGTGAAAGCCGTCGCCCTTGAACACATCGCCGAACTGGAAGAAAAGGCGCGCAAACTTCAAGGCTTTGCCGATACGCTTCGCGCTTTGGCAGACAGCTGCGACGGCGACGAGCGCTCCAACTGTCCCATATTGGTTGACCTGTCCGGCGGCGGACATTGTCACAAATGACCGCTCATCCCATCCCATCTGACCTTCAGGCGTGAATCAAGCTGGAAAAGCGTCAGCGGAATAGCCGCATGTTTCCAGAAATTTGCGCACCGATGTTACCTCGTCCTTTGAAAGGCCGTGGTCGCCCCCGTGAAACGACGCCGTTTGGCCGTTCATCGTGGCTGTTGCGCGTCCGTGGCTGGTGTGGCCAATTTCCGCGCCCAGTTCTTTCAGTGCTGTTTCAATATCATGAAGATGAATGTTTGACGGTATCGGATGGCTGAAAATGCCATGCAACACCTTGCGATGTTTGTGGTTCATGCGCCTGCTTTCACGTTGCAAAGTTGAAAGGTGCATCCGTGAGGCGTTTTAGTCTTTGACGCGGATCAAACCGGATCAAGCGGCGCGGTTTCCTGACATGGATTGATTGTTCAGGTGACGATCCATAATGGCGGACAATTGGCGAAAATCGACAGGCTTGGAGACATAATAGTCCATCCCTGCATCAAGGCAGTCTTCCTTGTCGCCCTTCAGCGCGTGGGCAGTCAGCGCAACTATCGGCACCTTACCGCCTTCGAGAGTTTCCAGCGCGCGGATGGCGCCGGTTGCTTCCTTGCCGTTCAATTCCGGCATTGAAATATCCATCAGGATCAGTCTTGGCCGGTATTTCCGAAAAGCGTGGACCGCTTTACGGCCATTTTCAACGACAATGTAGGTGTAAGGCTTGGTGTCCAGAAACTGCGATATGACGAGTTGATTGATATCGTTGTCCTCAGCCACGACAATATCAAAAATCTCGCCATCTGGCAGTTCTGCTACAAGCGCCATTGTTTGTTGCGGTTGCTCGGCTGGCGCTGCGGGAATTGGTGCCGCTTTCATCGGCTTGTTTTGGGTCGCCGCCTTTATCACCGGTGCTTCTATTCCGGCGTTCTCCAAATTCGAAATTTTTTGCGAGTTTGTTTCATTCAGAACAGACGTGATCGTTTCCAACAGGAGCGATGAACGAGCAGGCTTGATCAATGTTGCCTGCAGTCCAAGCAATTCCATCTCGTTGTCATTTTTGGCAGTGTCAACCGAAGTCAGCAGTATGACCGGCAATTCCTTGAAGCGCGCATCACTCCGGATTTTCCTGAGCGTTGCTTTCCCGTCGCAGTCCGGCATCTGGAAATCCAGGATTATGAGATCAATCACAACGGACATGGCTGCGGCACTTTCGAGAAAGGCCAGGCCTTCCCTTGCAGAGCCGACGGCTGCGCTGTCGAGTTTCCATCCACGCAATTGCTCCAGCAAGATTGATTGGTTGACCGTATTGTCATCAATCACAAGGACGCGTTTTCCAGGAGCGGGCATTGTCGTCATCTGCTTGATTCCCATGTTTTCAGTCACTTCCAGTTTGAGCGTAACGGTAAAGGTCGAGCCTTTTGCGCGTTCACTGTTGACCGAAATCGTTCCGTCCATCATCGATACCAGCGACGCTGCAATCGAAAGGCCAAGGCCTGTGCCTTCATGCCTGCGCGTTGACGAGGTGTCGGCTTGCGAGAATTTGTTGAATATCTTCCCGCATTCATCCGCGTCCATGCCAATGCCGGTGTCCTTGATCTGAAAGGCAATATCGGCCAACTCGCCCGGTATGTTGTGACTTGTGGTACAGGTAGTCTCAACAAACACGTGCCCCTGATCGGTGAACTTTACGGCGTTGCCAATGAGATTGATCAATATCTGCCGAACCCGACCGCTGTCGCCCTTGACGGTAACTGGCACATTTGGTGCCACGCGAACGATTAACTCCACATCTTTCTTACCGATGCGCGGGGCAATGATTGCTGCGACATCGTCAATGATGTCGTGCAGGTTGAACGTCGCCGTGTCCAAGCTCATTTGCCCAGCCTCAATTTTTGAAAAGTCGAGAATGTCGTTGATGATTGTCAAAAGGTCTGTGCCGGATTTCATGATCGTTTCGGCGAACAAGCGCTGTTTAGGGTTCAAATCAGTTTCGCTCAATAGCTCTGCCATGCCGATGACGCCATTCATTGGCGTGCGGATTTCATGGCTCATGTTCGCCAGAAACTCGGACTTGGCCTTGTCGGCGACCTGCGCGTTGCGTGTGGCAATTTCCAGATCGGCATTCAGCGCATTCAACTTGGCAAGATGGTCATCACTCTTGGTGTTGAAGATCACGGTCACGATGTAGGTCCCAAGGGAAGCTGCGCAGAAAATTCCTGCATGGACGTACATTTCCGTCATCGTCATCGTCTGTAAGATGATGTCCGGATAAGTCGTATGTTTGAACACTGCGGCGCCCGCATATCCAAACACCAGCGTAAGAATGATTGCCGCCCAAGTCCGGTCTATGAAGAAGCCTGCAATCATCGGTGACAGGCAGATCAAATATGTTCCTGCATCGAACATGCCAAAATGCACCATGCCGCGATAAGCCAGCGTTGAGTAAAACAACAGGACCATGACGATGGCATAGTATTTCGACAAGGAAGGCGTGCGCACGGCCAGCGGCAAAAACGCAAAAACCACCGCCAGCGCGATGGCTTGGGCAAGCGTCACCGGGTCAAGTCCCATTGAAAAATGGACGCCTGCAACAACAAAAATGCACAAGAGGGCCAAGATCGGGCCTGCAAGCACAAAAAGCTGGTCGCGCACGATCTTGTTTGCCGACATGGTATTCCCGCGTTGGTTTCCGCAAGGATAACCCAGAGTTTCTTTAGATTGCATAAAACTCAAAATGCGGTTGCCCCGGGGCTTTTCCAGTTTTTGCACCGCAAATGTGCATTATTTTGGCACGCACCGCATAAAACGTCGCAAAAGCTGCACTCCGGTATAAAATGCTATGAAAACCTGACCACGATGGTTTGGTCACAGGAGGCCCGCATGGATCCGCTGAAATTCTATATCGATGGCAAATGGGTTGAGCCGTCTGGGGCAGGGCGCATCGAGGTAATCAACCCTGCAACCGAAGAGGTCTGCCAGACCATCGCCGCTGGCGGTGCCGCAGATGTGAACTTGGCGGTCGCGGCCGCCAAGCGCGCTTTTGAAACCTTTTCGCTCACCACCAAGGCGGAGCGCCTGACGCTGCTGAAGCGTATTCTTGACGTGTACAATGAACGCCTCGATGAAATGGCCGCAGCCATTTCGGACGAGATGGGCGCGCCGCTTGTCATGGCCAAGGACAGCCAGGCCTATTGCGGCACCGCGCATTTTGAAGCTGCAATTGCGGCGCTCGAAGTGTTCGAGTTTGAAGAGCAGCGCGGCAAGACGCGCATCGTTCGCGAGGCAATCGGCGTCGTCGGCCTTATCACGCCTTGGAACTGGCCGATGAACCAGATTGTCACGAAGGTCGCCCCGGCGCTCGCCGCTGGATGCACGATGGTGCTCAAGCCATCCGAGCTTGCCCCAACCAATGCGCTGGTCTTTGCCCAGATCTTGCATGACGCCGGTGTTCCGGCTGGCGTGTTCAATCTGGTCAACGGTGATGGTCCGTCAGTCGGCCAGCCTTTGGCCGCGCATCCCGATGTCGCCATGATGTCTTTCACCGGTTCGACCCGTGCCGGCATCATGGTCGCCAAGACTGCGGCAGACACGGTCAAACGGGTTAGCCAAGAGCTTGGCGGCAAGTCGCCGAACATCATTCTGGATGATGCGTATTTGGCCAAAGCCGTTTCCAAAGGCGTTGCCGCCTGCATGTCGAACACCGGCCAATCCTGCAATGCGCCCACGCGCATGCTGGTGCCTTCAGATCGCCACGACGAGGCTTTGACAATCGCCGCCGAGGCTGCGGCGAAAATCGTCACCGGCGACCCGCGCGACGCCAAGACAGACCTCGGCCCCGTCGTTTCCGAAGCGCAGTTCAACAAGATTCAGGGTTTGATTGAAACGGCGATTTCCGAGGGCAACACAGTCGTCTCAGGTGGTCCCGGAAGGCCGGGCGGCTTGAACCGCGGTTATTATGTTCAGCCGACAATATTCGGTCATGTCGAGCGCCACCATACCATCGCCATCGAGGAAGTGTTCGGCCCTGTTCTGGCTATCATGCCCTACAAAGATGAGGCTGACGCTATCGAGATCGCCAACGATACGGTTTATGGTCTGTCCAGCTACATCCAGTCGGGCAATCTCGAACGCGCCCGCAAAGTTGCGCGCCATATCCGCGCCGGTCAGGTCAACATCAATCATCCGGCCTGGGATACATTCCAGCCCTTCGGCGGCTACAAACAGTCCGGCAACGGCCGTGAGTATGCGGATTGGGGCATCCATGATTTCCTTGAAGTGAAGGGCATCGGCGGATGGGATGTGTGAACAATCACGCCCAATTGATACTCCAAATTGATATTCATTGTGAATGAAACCCATCGCGCCAGTTTACGCGACTGAATTTCCTTATTAGTGTCCGCCGGCGCCACAGGGTTCGGCGCGGAGGAGATTTTTGATGGCGAATGCAGTGGCGCAAGCCGAGATCGGTTTGATCGGTCTTGGCGTGATGGGTTCAAATCTGGCTTTGAACATTGCGGAAAAGGGTTTTCCCATCGCGGTCTGGAACCGGACCGGTGACAAGACCACCGCTTTTCATGCCAACGCAGGTCCGCTGAAGTCGAAAATCATTCCGTGCCTTTCCGAGGCTGAATTCATCGCCGCCATCCGCCCGCCGCGTCCAGTGATCATCATGGTCAAAGCCGGTGAAGCGGTTGATGAGCAGATCGCCGTCTTGCGCAATCTTCTCTCCAAGAACGACATCATCATTGATGCCGGCAATGCCAACTTCCGCGACACCATCCGCCGTTTCGACGAGTTGAAAGATACGGGTCTCACCTTCATTGGCATGGGCGTGTCCGGCGGTGAAGAAGGTGCGCGTCACGGCCCGTCTATCATGGTTGGTGGCAAGAAGTCGTCGTGGACCCGCGTCGAGCCGGTGCTCAGCGCCATCTCGGCCAAGTTCAAGGGCGAATCCTGCGCGGCATGGCTCGGCGAAAACGGCGCGGGCCATTTCGTCAAAACCATCCACAACGGAATTGAGTACGCCGATATGGAAATGATCTCTGAAATCTACGGTATCCTGCGTGATGGCGCAGGCATGAGTGCGGCAGACATCGGCGCTGTGTTCGACACATGGAACAAGGGCCGACTCAACTCATACCTGATCGAGATCACGGCCGAAGTTTTGAAGGCAAAAGACCCAAAGACTAAGAACGCCATGGTTGACATGATCGTTGACCGGGCCGGCCAGAAGGGTACCGGCAAATGGTCGGTGATAGAGGCGCAGATGATGGGCGTGCCCGCCACTGCCATCGAAGCCGCAGTTGCCGCGCGCAGTCTCTCCTCGTTCAAAGATGAGCGCATGGCAGCCGAGGCCGCCTATGGCGAACTCAAAACCAAATTCCGCGCCAAGCCGACTGACGCCTTCTTGCGCCAGCTCGAGCTCGCCCTGTTCGCCGGCAAAATCTGCGCCTATGCGCAAGGCTTTGCCGTCATGGAGTCTGCATCGAAAGAATTCTCCTGGAACTTGCCAATGGCAACGATTTCCAAAATCTGGCGGGCAGGGTGCATCATCCGCTCACAGTTCCTCGACACCATTGCCGGCAGCTACCGCAAAAAGGAAAAGCCGGTAAATCTTCTGGTCGCACCGCAGTTTATCAAGATGATGAAACAGGGCCACGGACCGTTGCGCAAAACCGTCGCGCTCGCGGCGGAAGCGGGCATTCCCGTTCCTGCCCTTTCGTCGGCCCTTGGCTATTTCGACAGCTACCGCCAGGGCCGCGGCGTCGCCAACGTCATCCAGGCCCAGCGCGATTTCTTCGGTGCCCACGGTTTCGAGCGGACGGATGGCGGTATCGGCCAGCATGGGCCTTGGGGGAGCGGGGCGGCTTAGGCTTGCTGTAGAGATATGTAGAGATGCGCTTAAAAGTCGTGTCGGAATAACTGTCTAGACGTTCCTTGAGATGGGTTCCGGATCTTTACTTCGCTAGTCGGGAATGGCGAGCGCTGGTGTGGAATTTGACGGTTGGCGGTGAGCAAAGCCGCTATAAAGCGTCTCCCCATCTCCCCCAATACGGACAGGGGGTAACGCATAAGAGATTTGGGCGTTTTCCTTAATTGGCATCGTCATCCTCGGCCACGGGGCCGTGTTTGACGATGCCCGGTATGGCTGTTGTTCAAAATCCAAATGCGATAGCCCTGCCCTCATAGGGGAGAGAAAGAGCGCGTTTATCCTTGCACCTTTGATACTTTACGCATTGATTTTATTGAGAAAAATATATTCTGAAGGAAAATCAATCCACCCCACCCGCACCTCCCGCATAATTCCCGTGCTCTTTGCAAAGGGACACGGTGTCATGATCCGGGTCAACGTGGCAAAGGCCGGTGCTTTGGTGGCGAGCCTCGGAAACTCGCCATGGGTGATGAGCCCTTAAAATAAAGGCGCCAAATGTTCGGGAGAGAGCGGTCTAAGGCGCATCAACCGGCATTGTCAGCGCAAAAACACTGAACAGGGTGTGTGGCGATGTCACATACTTACCAAAGTCACAGGCAGGACCACACACCCTGTTTCCCAATCTCTTCCTGAAAAGGTCGAGGGATCTTTGACAGTGCCCGGTTCACGCGCGGGGACGATGAAACACGTCCGTAAATGTCCTTTGCTCAGCCCAGCGCTTTGCGTGCCGCATAAAGGCTCAATGCTGCTGCATTGGAGACGTTGAGCGACTTGATCACTCCCGGCATCTCCAGACGCGCCAGCGTGTTCACGGTTTCGCGTGTCTTTTGCCGCAAGCCCTTGCCTTCAGCGCCAAGCACCAGTGCAACTTTCTTGCCGGCAAAGCTCGCTTCCAGTTCAACCGGACCTTCAGAATCAAGGCCGATGGTCTGGAACCCGAGTGCTTCAACTTCACTCAGTGCGTCCGATAGATTGCGCACCTCAATATGGGGTATCAGTTCCAGCGCTCCGGAGGCAGCCTTGGCAAGAACGCCCGATTCTTGCGGGCTGTGCCGAGCTGTCGTGATCAGCGCACCGCAATTGAACGCCACCGCCGAGCGCATGATAGCGCCGACATTATGTGGGTCGGTAACCTGATCAAGAATCAGCAACAGATCAGTTTCGCCGAGCGAGCCAAGCGTCTTTGCCCGAAGCGGTTCGGCCTCGATCATGACGCCTTGATGCACAGCTTCCGACCCGGTCTCCTTGTCGATGCCGCGCGGGTCAACAATGTCCACGGTAAACGGCAGCGTCGAAACATCTTCGATTTCCAGCCGTTCCTGCGCGTTGCGGGTCACCAGCATGCGCTTGATGATGCGTTCGGGATTGTCGAGTGCGGCGCGCACCGTGTGGATGCCGTATAGCCGCACCAGCCCTTCCGGGCCGCGCGTGCCGGGTATGGCTGGCCGGTCAGGCCTCTGCGGCGGGCCGCCAGCTTTCTTGTCGCGGAATTCGCGGCGCAGCTTGGCATAATGTGTGTCTTTGGCGGAGCGGTCGTCTGAATTGTCTGTCATGGCCGCTCCTTATCACCGGCCTTGCCATATGCCTATGCATGTGACGAAAAATAGGCGGCTGCAAAAATTAGGAAGGCGGCAGTGTTGACAGTGCAAATGCCAGTCGCCATAAGGCGCTCGCAACTGCTGTTCGTTTTGAGCGGCAGCGGCAAAGTGGGAGATTGTCCCGAGCGGCAAAGGGGGCGGACTGTAAATCCGCTGGCTACGCCTTCGTAGGTTCGAGTCCTACATCTCCCACCATTTCCATCATTCAAGCCAAGCGCTTGGATGATGGAAATGCCGCGCCGGAGCCTTTGGCGAAGGCGGGCTGCAATATCTCTGGCAAGCTGGTTGGCTGTCGGACGCGATGCGGGTGTAGCTCAATGGTAGAGCAGCAGCCTTCCAAGCTGAATACGAGGGTTCGATTCCCTTCACCCGCTCCATCATGATTTCCAGATTGAGATCGCAGGACTGCAGATGTAATGGTTTTTGCTTCGGTTGTTTGCGAATAAAATTTGGCTATCAAACTGGCTGGAAAATCGCGATGGTTGACTCGTCGGTCAAAATTTTTAACGACTTTTGAGGCCAGCCGGAAAGGTCGGCCGATAATCAATTTGATGAAATAGAAGGAACACTTTCATGTCCATCACCCGTATCGGCGTCGGCAAGCGCATGTCCCAGGCGGTCATTCATGGCGGCAAGGTTTATTTGGCAGGCATTGTCGCTGAAGCGGCTGCCGGCAAGTCCGTCCTGGAGCAGACGAAAGACGTTCTGTCGCAAATCGACTTGATCTTGAAAGAGGCGGGCACCGACAAAAGCCGGATACTCAAAGCAAATATCTGGCTGACAGATATCTCCACATTCGGACAGATGAACGAGGCTTGGGATAGCTGGGTTGTTCAGGGCCACACACCGGCCCGTGCCACAGTAGAATCCAAACTTGCCGCGCCAGGTCTTGATGTTGAAATCATGATTGAAGTGGCCATTTGATAATTTGAAGCGGTTCATCTGTACCGGTTGGAATTACGGCGTTAAGATACACTGACTTCGGGTTATCTTGGTCCATCGGTGATGAAACCTTACACCGCCATATTCTGGTCCCTGTTTGCCACTGCCATCACGGTGTATCTGACGATGGTCTTTTGGTCGTTGCCCCGTCTGCAGGAGATGGCAGGAGGGCTCGTGGCCTTTGACTTGCGCCCGATGGGGTACTCTCTTCCAGAGGCCCGCAGTCTTGTGTCAGCTTTGGGAAAAGCCGGTTCAGACTTCTATTTGAATGTTCAGCTTTGGCTGGATACTGCCTATCCGGGCCTGCTGGCGGCAGTTCTGATGATGGCTTTTCATAAGCTTGCGAGTGGCCCATTTGCGTGGCTGCTTGAGGCGGGTGCGGTTCTGACCGCACTGTTTGACTATTTGGAGAACCACGCAATTGCAGAAATGCTTCGGGCCGGGCCGGATACATTGACTGAAGTCATGGTTGAAAGCGCCAGCAATTGGACGCTTTTAAAAAGTGCCAGTTCGACCCTGATTTTCAGCGCATTGCTGTTTTTGTTGCTTCGGTTTGCCTGGCATTGGTTTCGACATTCGAAGAGCCAGTAATTCAATTTTGCCGGCTGATGTCGGCAGTGAAACCCATGCCGGTAACTCTTGCACGGCATCACAATTTCCCTTAAAGAGCCGCACGCTTTTTGAAAGGGTGCGGGTGGCCGCATCCAGGCGCAGCTGAATTGAACCGGGAATAAAGACATGGCCAAGAGCAAGTTTGAACGCAATAAGCCGCATGTGAACATTGGCACGATTGGTCACGTTGACCACGGCAAGACGTCGTTGACGGCAGCGATCACGAAGTTTTTCGGTGAATAC